>JBEHXD010000202.1:0-8736 GCA_048498875.1 Verrucomicrobiota bacterium | reverse complement strand
TGGCCGTTGGTGTTGATTGGTGCGGTCGCGTTTCTCTGCCGGAGCGACTGGGTGCGGATGCAACGGGTCGACTATGTTTCGGGATTGCTGGGGCACGTGACGCCGGCGGGCGTTACTGAAAAGGACTCATTGACGGGTTATCCCAATCAGGAGCGAAGGCTGATCGTGCCCGGGCGAAACGAACGCAGTTTCGATTGGATTGCACAGACCCAGCAAATGTTTGCGAGCGGAGACAGCCGCATTCGCTCGGTGACCTACGACAATGCCCCGCAGGGGCGCGCGGTGGATTCGCCGTCGCCTTATCGGTGGTGGCTTGGACTGCTGGCGCGTCTCGATCAGGCCGCATCAGGAAAACCGATTGGGCTTTCGGTGGAACGCGTCGCGTTGTGGGCGGATCCGTTGCTGCACCTGATTCTGCTGTTGGGAGGAGCCGCCTTTGTCGCGTGGCGGTTCGGTGGAATGGCGGCGGTGTTATTTTCCATCGGAGTTGTTTTGTTTTTTCCTTTTGCGAGCGAGTTTTTGCCCGGAATGCCGGATGATCGCGGATTGGCGCAAACGCTTTTGGTGCTGAGTTTGCTTGCGCTGGTCGCGGCGATACGCCCGGTCGGGCGCCAGACCGCGGCGAAGAAAAACGAAGTTCAGCCCTCGCCGGTTAAACCCGGCCTTTTCATTCTGGCAGGGATTATCGGAGGGTGCGCGGTGTGGGTCCATTTGCCCGCGTTTGCGCCGCTGGTGTTCGGCGGCCTGGCCAGCGGCTTGGGAGTCGAATGGATGTATCGGCGGGAACCTGCCGGCGGTAGAAGTTATTTTCCGTGGCGGGCGTGGGCACTCAGCGGTGGGATCACGGTGCTGATTGCATGCGTGGCAGAATATTTTCCGAACCACCTGGAGTTTCATCGACTGGAGATTCTTCATCCCGTGTATGGTTTGGCGTGGATGGCAGTCGGCGAACTGCTGGTTTTCGTTGCGCAACGATTCCGGACCGGTCGATTTTCCTCGAAAGGGTCGGAGCGAATCGCCGTGGCCGCCGCGATTTTGATGTTGGCCGCGATTCCCCTCGGCATGTGGAAAACCGAAAGCGCCGGTATTTTCGTCCGCGCGACGACCTCGGTGCGTTTGACTCCGTTGCCCAAAGGAGCCTTTGCGCCGAATCTGTGGGCGTGGCTTTCGCGGGAAGGTGCGAGTGCCGCTGTGTGGGCCGCCCTGTTGCCGCTCGCGCTCTTGTTGCCAGCTGGCTGGCTTTTGGTTTGGTCGAAGGAAAAAGCCGCCGACCGGGCTGTGCTGGCGGTGATTGTCGGACCAGTGCTCGTGCTCCTTGGCCTTGGATGTTCCCAGCTCGGTGCCTGGAGTCCGCTGAGCGGCGCATTACTGGTGCTGTTGGTGGCTATTTCGACCCAGCCACGCGGCTTGGTCTGGTCATGCTGCCTCGCGGTGGTGGCGGCGATCACGGGAGTCTTTCAGCTCACGCCGCCAAAATTCGAGTCAGAGCAAACGACGCTCACGGCGTTCGAATCCCAGGAGCTGATCGAACGGCATCTGGCGCACTGGCTGGACCGGCGTACGGGTGAGCCGGGTGCGGTCGTCTATGCGCCTCCGCACGTGACCACGACCTTGTGTTATTACGGCGGCTTGCGGGGGATCGGTACCTTTGCGGCGGAAAATCGGGCCGGATTTGGCGCCACGCTGATGATCGCGGGCATGAACACAATGGAGGAAGTGCAGGGGTTGCTGGCGGCCCGTGGCGTCCGTTACGTGATCATTCCCTCTTGGGATCCGTTTTTCGACGAATTTGCGCAGCGCTACCTGGCGAAAAACTTTTCCAACCGGGCGAGCATGCTCGCGCGTGAATTGCGGCAGTGGAATCTGCCACCGTGGCTGCGAGCGGTGCCTTATCAAATTCCCGTGGGCGGTGGATTTGAAGGCCAGGGAGTTTTTGTTTTCGAAGTCGTCGATGAACAAAGCCCGCCGGTGGCGGAAGGGCGGCTGGCGGAATACCTGATCGAGATTGGCCAGCTTGATCGCGCCGTGGCGGCGGCGGAAAATCTGCGCCGGTTCCCGGGTGATGTCGGCGCATTGGTGGCGCGCGCGCAGGTGCAGGCGGCAAGGCAGGACGGCGAGGGGTTTTCGCAGACGCTCGCCACGATCCAGTCGCGACTCTCTGCGAGCGCGGACCGTTTTTTGCCATGGGATCGCCGGCTCAGCCTGGCCATCGTTTTGGCCAAAGGGAACCAGGCGGAACTTTCCCGCGAGCAACTGCGGCGTTGTCTGACCGAAATCAACGAAACCAAACTGCGTTCGCTGACCACCGCCTCACTCTACGGAATGCTGGTTCTGGGCAAGGCCTTCGCGCTGGACATCGGCGATCCCCGCTTGCGGGAGCTGGCGCTGGCTTTGCTGCCGCAGGATTTGCGCGAACAGATTTAAGCGCGGAATTCTGACGGGCACGGCAAGCCACGCGATTGGCTGGGCGTTTTCATAAAAACTTTGACCGTACCCGGGACGGTTTGAACTAATCGAGGGACGTGTTACTCACCTGACCGATATGACGAAGGTAGGGCGGATTATCCTTAATCCGCCGAGGAGCGCACGAAAACCGGCCGAGATAAGCGGTTATCCTGAACAGCGGATTAAGGATAATCCGCCCTACCATTTCTAATTTATTTCCGGCTGCAGTTTTATTAGAAATGCCCTATGGCGCGGGCAGAACCAGACTCACGGAATCGCCGGACCACGCTTGATCGGTGACTTCCCCCGTTGGCCAACGAACGTGAATCTTCTTTGGGGGATTGACGTCAGGATAACCGAAGAAACACGCGGGGGTCGATTGACTGTTATAGCCGGATCCCAGGTAAACTTCACTGGTCTGCGTGGTGCCGTCGCTCAGTTCCACGGTGATGCGGGCGCCGGCCGCGGTGGGATTTCCGGGTCGACCCTGGAGCGCGATTCGCAGTGATTTGCGACCGGCGATGGGAGTATTGCGGAAGGCGAGGGTGGTATCGTTGTTTCTCGTCACCAAAAAATCAGGCCAGCCGTCCTGATTGAAATCGATTGCGGCAAGAGCCTTGGCGTCGCGGGGAACGACCAGACCGCTATCAATGGGAGCGACGGGATTGAAATGCCCGTGCCCGTCGCCGAGCAGAAGCTGACTGAGACCGCCATCAAACCGACCCACCGGAGTGATGGGTGCGTAGGAATTCTGTGCCGTATAAATATCGGCGTAGCCGTCTCCGTTAAAGTCGCCGGCAACGATGCCTTGCAACGGCGCGATTTGGGCCAGCCGGGGCAGAGATTCGAAATGAAACGAACCGTCCGGCTGGCTGAGAAATACGCCGCTGCGAAATTCGGTCGCTGCGTAGCGTTCGGCTTTGGCCAGTTTGTCTTCCCCGACGATCTCGGGGACCGTCGCCTTTTCGTAAAGGTCCCAACGCGGATACTTTTTCAGCACGGAAGGAATGGCGGCACCCAGGTCGCGAAGAATGCGCCACGGATAAATTTTTTCCCCCTCGTAGTATGCTTCGACCAGCTGATTCGTGCCGTTGCCGCGAAAATCGCCGGAATAAAGCAACGCGGGATGCGCGGGACTGGCGTGATACTGCGTGTTCAGGCCGAGATTGCCCACGACGTAGTCGGGCCGGCCGTCGCCGTTGAAATCAGCGGCGGTGATCGATGTCCACCAACCGGTTCCCGCCGCGCCAAACCCGGCTTTGTCGGTCCAGTCTTCGAAGCTTTTTCCAGCGGTGTTGTGGAAGTACATCACCTTGCCCCAATCGAGGGTGAGGAGCAGGTCAACCCACCCATCCCCGTCGACATCCGTCCAGAGCGCGGCGGTAACCATGCCGACTTCCCGCAAGGCGGGCGCAACCTGATCGGTCACATCCTCGAATTTCCCGCCGCGATTGGCCAGCAGCGCGCTGCGCGGGGCGCTCGGGTATTGACCGTTCAGCACCCGGCTGCCGAGAAAGACACTGAGCCGTCCGCTGTGATCGAAATCCGCCGCCACGGCACATCCCGCGCTTGAGTTGAAGGGAGGAATGGCGTCGTCCGCGGCGGGACGGAACCCGCCACGACCGTCGCCGAGAAATAGTTTTGGTTGATATTCAGCCGCGCCGGCGGGGAAAGCGTTGCCTCCCTTGGTGACAAGCAGGTCGGCCTTTCCGTCGCCGTCGGCGTCGAACAGCAGGATGGGTCCATCGTTTACCGGACCGACCGGTAGAACCGAGGTGGTCTCGACGGGCGTAAACTGACCGGAATGATTGCGGACCAGCACGCTGGCGGGTGTCACGCTGGTGCCACCGACCACCACCAGAGTCGATTCATTGCCTTCGAGCGATCCGACGGCAAGGCTCGGTCCGCGACGATTGAGTTTCAACGGCAGCATTCGTTGTTGGGCGATTTCATCGACCGGTTCTTCGCGGGAATGTAGTGCGAAGCCCACCGCTCCGCCGACCTCGGCGAATTGTCCTGGCGGAACCGGTTTGGCTTTACGTTCCAGCTTTGGCGGTGCGCCGGTAGGTTCGGTAATGGTGAATTCACGGTCCACTCCGAGATTTTCAAAAACCTGCACATTTCCGCTGGGCCAGTTTATGGTCAGTCGTTTGATCGTCGTGTCGCTGCCGAGACCGAAATAAACCAGCGGTTCACTGCTCGACATGTAGCCACGGCTGAGGGTGAGCTCGCGGGCCTGGAGGCCGAGACTGCTTTCGACCCGGACGATGGCGCCGATGCCAAATTTATTCGAAGCGGTGCCGACGAGGCGGATTTTCACCCGGTGGCCGGAACTGTTGTCATTGCGCATGACGGTGACACCGCTGCCATGATTGGAATAGACCAGGTCCAGGTTTCCGTCACCGCCAAGATCGCCGAAGGCTGCGCCGTAGCTCACGCCTTTTTGGTCGAGTCCCCACTGAGCGGTTACGTTTTCAAACTGCAGGTCACCCAGATTGCGCAGAGTGTGATGAACTTCGTTGATCGGGGGCGTGCCGTACATGATGCGGATGCGCTCGGCGGGAGTCTCGGCGCTTTGCATTTTTTTCACGACGTCGACGCTGGGGTCGCGGGGAAATCCGTTGGTGACGAAAAGATCGAGGCGTCCGTCGTTGTCGAGGTCCTCCAGTCGCACCGCCCAGGTCCAGTCGGTTGCAGCAATACCGGCGAGAAATGCCGCTTCGAGAGCCCGGTCCGTCCCGGTGTTCATGAGAAGTGCGTTGCGGTGGTATTTTGGCGCGGTCGGCGCGTCATCCGGGATCTCCGAGGTGCGGGCCCGGAAATCCGCGGTCATGTGATGGTCTTTTTGATGAGTCGTGGACGCCATGTCGGCGACCAGGAAATCGATGCGTCCGTCGTTGTTTACGTCACCCAAATCAGAGCCCATGGAGGAAAACGACGTGTGGGGCAGGGTGCGGTCGGTGGCATCCGTGAAGGTGCCATCGCGGTTGTTGTGATAGAGATTGTCAGGCACGCCGTAGTCATAAGCGACGTACAGATCCGGCCACCCGTCGTTGTCGTAGTCCCACCAGGTGGCGGAGTGGCTCTGCCGTTCGCCGATGATGCCCGCTTTTTCCGTGACGTTGGTGAAGGTGCCGTCGCGATTATTGTGGAACAAATAACCCCGCTGACCATTCGGATGAGCGGTGATGTCGAGAATGTTGGTGGCGATATAAACATCCAGCCACCCGTCGCGGTCGTAATCGCAGAAAGCAGCCATGACGCTCGAGTCGTTCACATCGAGCCCGTAGGCTTTCGCCATCTCCTTGAAGGTGCCGTCGCCCTGGTTGATATACAGGAGATTGGGGGCGCGGAAACGGCACACGTAAATATCCAGCAACCCGTCATTGTTCACGTCGGCAAATGTGACCCCTTGCTTCCAGATCAGGGCGTCGTTGCCTTTGTCACCGACGCCCGCCTTGTCCGTGACATCTTCGAATTTCCAGTTTCCGAGATTGTGAAACAGGCGGCAGCTCTCCGTCTTGCTCACGACAAAGAGATCGGGTTTTCCATCGTTGTCGTAGTCGCCGATGGCGACGCCGCTGCCGACGGAACTCGTTTCAAATTCCTGATAAAGCACACCTTTCATTTTCGGATCCGCAAAGCGGTTTTCCGTCCGGATGCCCGTTTCCTCGGGTGCCATTGGCACAAACATCGTCCTGCCTTGCGGAAAAAGATGCGGCCCCAGAGGCTTTTCCGTCATCCCCGCCGCATCCGTTCCGTAGGTGGCGGCCGATGCGGTGATGAACCCCAGCAGCAAAAGACCTTTTAAACCGGTGGCGGTGGTTTTTCTGGAGCTGGGTTTGGAAAGCATCGACGGATTTAGTTGGCGGTTGGCGGGCAGGAAAGGAGGAGAAGGGGCGATTTGGGAATCGCCTCGTGAGTCGTGATTGCCCCGGTGGGCCAGCGAACGCGAATGCGTTTTGGCGGATTGGCGTCCGGGTAACCAAAAAAGGTGACAGCGCTCGACTGGCTGTAGTAACCCGAGCCGGCGTGGACTTCGCTCGTTTGCGTGGTGCCGTCCTTGAGTTCGACCGTAATGCTGGCGCCCACCGCGGAGGAGTTACCCGTCGGCCCCGTCAGCATGACGCCAAAGGAGTTTCGTCCTGCAATCGGGTTATTCCGGAAGGCCAGGGTGGTGCTGTTGTTTCTCGAAAGCAGAAAATCCGGCCAGCCGTCGTGGTCGAGATCGAGAGTGACCAGCGATTTGGCGTCGCCGGGCACGATCAATCCGCTCTCTGCCGGCGTCGCCGCAATAAAGTGTCCGTGACCGTCGCCGCGCAAAAGCTGGCTGAGACCGGAATCGTGGCGTCCGACAGCCGGGACCGGCGCGAAGGAGTTTTGCAAGGCGTAGATGTCGGCCCGGCCATCGCCGTCGAAATCCCCGGCGACAATTCCCTGCAGCGGGGAAATCTGGGCGATGCGGGGGAGCGGTTCGAAGCGATAGGTGCCGTCGGGCTGGCTCAGGAAAACGCCGCTGCGCATTTCGGTGACGGCAAAACGATCGGCTTTGGCGAGAAGTTCCCCGCCAAACATTTCGCCCAGAGTCGCCCGGGCGTAAGGATCGGTCTTGGGATATTTTTTGAGAATGGACGGAATCGCCCCGCCCATCTCGTGCCGGCTGCGCCACGGATAGAGCTTATCCCCTTCGTAATATCCCTCGATGAGCTGGTTGCCGCCGCGGCCTTTGAAATCCCCGGAGAAAAGCAGTGCAGGATGTGCCGGATCAGCGCGGTAAATGGTGTTGAGTCCGAGATTGCCCGCGACGAAGTCAGGACGCCCGTCGCCGTTGAAATCGGCGCTCGCGAGTGACGTCCACCATCCGGTTCCGGCTGCGGCGAATCCGGCTTTTTCGGTCCAGTCTTCGAAACCGTGCCCCTGCCGGTTATGGAAATATTTCACGTGACCCCAGTCGAGGGCCAGCAACAGGTCAGGCCATCCGTCGCCGTCCACATCACTCCACAACGCTGCCGTTACCAGTCCCACTTCCCGCAGTCCTGGGGCAAGCATGTCCGTTACGTCCTCGAATTTACCACCGCGATTCGCGAGTAGCACGCTTGGTGGCGTGACGGGATATTGTCCGGGGACAAGCCGTGCACCGATGAAGACGTCGAGGTTCCCGTCCCGGTTGAAATCCGCCGCCGCCACGGCCCCCGCACTGAGGGAGAGAGCGGGCAGGGAGCCTTCGGGCGCGGCGGTGAAATGCCCCGAACCATCGTTCAGGAAAAGTTTGGGCTGATATTCCGGTACGCCCGCAGGCTGCGCGTTGCCGCCTTTGGTGATCAGCAAATCCTGTTTTCCGTCGCCATTGGCGTCGAACAACAACACCGGACCGTCGTCCACGATCTCGGCCGGCAAAAGCGTGCTGGTGTCGACAGGCGAAAATCCACCGCTGGCGGAGGCGGACAGCACGCGCGCGGGACTCACCGTGGTTCCACCGATCACGACATCCTCGCGATCTCCCCCGCTAATCTTTCCGACGGCGATTGCCGGGCCCCGGCGGTTGAACCGGGTGGGAATCAGGCGCTGAACCGAGGCCTCGTTGACCGGTTCTTCGCGCGATTGCAGCTGGAGTCCGCTGGCTTCACTGACCTCGGTGAACTGGCCAGGCGGGAGCGGGCGGTTGCCCGCGGGAATTTGAATGCGATCATCCGGTTCGGTGATGGTGAACCGGCGGTCCACCGGAAGATTGTCAAAGGTCTGCACGTGTCCGCTTGGCCATGTCACCACCAGGCGCTTGATCGTGGTGTCCGCACCGAGTCCAAAATGAACCGCAGGTTCGCTGCTGGAAAGGTAGCCCCGGGCCAGCCAGAGCTGCCGGACCTGCACACCGGAGGCGCTTTCAAGCTTCACCGTCGCGCCGATGCCGAATCGGTTGGAAACAGTGCCGCGTAAATCAATCAGGATGCGATGGCCGCGGTTGTTGTCGTTGCGGAGCACCGTGACCCCGGCCTCGTAGTTTGAATAAACCAGGTCCAGGTTGCCATCGCCGCCGAGATCGCCGAAGGCGGCCCCGAAAGCCACGCCCTTTTGGTTGAGGCCCCACGCGGCGCCGACGTTTTCAAACTGCAGATCCCCCAGGTTGCGAAACGCGAAGTGGTTTTCGTTGAGCACCGGCGTTTCATACATGATGCGGATCCGCTCGGTGGGGCTTTCGACGTTTTTCATCCGCATCGAGACGTCGACGCTGGGATCACGATTGTATCCGTTGGTGACGAACAGATCGAGCCGGCCGTCGTTGTCCAAATCCTC
>JBEHXD010000201.1:0-8765 GCA_048498875.1 Verrucomicrobiota bacterium | reverse complement strand
CAGCGACACCCACCTCCATTCGGCCACGGATGCCGCGGCCGAGTACCAGCGATTCTTCACGCCGTTGCCACCGAACCCGGACATGAAATTGTCGCCAACCTCCACGCCCGCCTGGCCGGTCTTGCTGATGCCGCTGTAACGGGCTTCGTGGTCCACCTCCGTGCTTGGCAGCAGGGTGAAACCCTGCGCGGTGAGGTCCTGCTCCACGATGGCCTGGACCTGATCGGCGATGGTCTGGAGGATTTTTTCATCGATGATCAGGTGTGATTCGAGACTCTTGGTGGTCGTCGTGCCGCCACCGCTGTGCACGGTCTTGGCCTTCGCATCGGATTCGAAGGCGACCATAACCAGAGGCACGACCACCTTGGTGGCGCCCTTGAGGTAACCGCCCTGGCCCATCTGCGCGCCGACCACGACTCCGGGGACATTGCCCGATGCATCCAGGGCGATGGTCTTGGGCCCGCCGATCAAGGCGGAGTAGGCAGGCGTTTGGGCCGTTAAGAGAAGGGAAAGGGCGAGGAGGGAAACCCGGTGCATTTGTCCATCAAGCGGAGCTTGCGATTGCGTGGCAAGTGCGGCCTTGGACGAAACGACGGGATTTGGGCGATTCCTGTTTTCCTCTCAAAATCCACTCCGGGTTCACCGGTTGGCCGCCAACGCCTGACGGGGCGCATTCACAACGGAGGGTCACTTTTTGAGCTTGGTGCGGATCTCGCGGTCGAGGGCGTCGCAGCGGGCGACCATGGCCGGTGCGGACATTTTCGAGAAAGCCTTTCGGGCAATGGAAAGTTCCAGCTCGGCCTCCTCCGGATCACCGGAAAGGGCGAGCACCGCGGCGAGACGGAGGCGGGTGTGGGCGACGTTGATGAGCGACGCGACGTTCATCCAGACGACGAGGGCCTCGCGCAGACTGCGAATGGCTTCTTCGGGTCGACGATGGGCGAAGGCGACTTCCGCCGCGGCCCGGTGAAACTCTGCTTCGCAGCCGGCGGTGACGCGAAGTTCCTTTTCTCCGTTGAGCTCGGCCAGCGTTTGTTTCGCCAAGGGAAGTTTACCGGCGAGCGCGGCGATGCGGGCGAGGTGGGCAAGCTGGATGCCGCGCCGCTGTCCGTCGACCCAGGTGGGAAAACGGAGCCCGCGTTGCAGGAGTTTGATCGCCGAGCCCAGATCGCCCTTTTCCTCCTGCAGCAGGGCGCGCCCGGTGGTGGATTGCCAGCCGAGTTCATGGGCCTGGCGAAACGCGGTGTCGGCGCCAACGAGGTCGCCGCGCAGCAGCCGGATTTCCCCGAGCACGCGGTAGGCGTCGCCTTCGGCGTAACGCGCGCTTTTCGCGAGCAGCTCGCTGGCGCGGCGGATTTCGGATTCCGCCGCCTGAAGCTTGCCTTGGTTGCAAAGCACCTCGCCGCGATGCAACCGGCACAAACCCGGCGCGCCGAAACCGGTGTTGCGCTCGGCCCAGCGCGTGAACTGGTCGGTCCACTGGCCGGCGCGGTTGAGGTCGCCGCGATCGAGGTACGCCCAGATGATGCTGCAAAAAACAATGCCCGACACCCACGGGCCCACGGTTCCGGCGAGAGTGGCGGCGCCGGCTTCGTCGAGATGCACCAGTCCGGTGCGGGTTTCTCCGGTGGCGAGTTCGACGTGGCCGCGGTAGATGAGTCCGAGGGCCTCGACGTCGGCATCCTTGATGCGGCGGGCGAAGGTCTCCGCGCGCTTGGCCCAATCGAGGGCCACCGGGAGGTTACGTTCGAAAAACGCGATGCGAGCCGACAACCACAGGAGCAGGCCGTACTCCTTGGTTTCGTTGGATTCCTCGTCGGCGAGAAACGCGCCGGCCCGGCGATGCCAGCCCTTGGCCACCGCCAGCTCGCGGCCTTCGATGTGCACGTTCGCCAGCTGCAGCGCGGCCCGGGCCGCGCCGACCCGGTCGGCGTTTTGCATATGGGCCGCCACCGCGCGCTCGAGCGGGACGACCGCGTCGTCGGGCTGGCCGACATACAGCGCCGCGTGGGCCCATTGCTCGAAATCGGCGGCCTGCAGATCGCGCGCGTGCTGCGCCTTTTGAAACGCTTTCAGGGCCTGCTGCCAGTCGCTGTTCCCGCTGGCGGTGCGGGCGCGGGCCAGGTCGCCAGTGGTGGCCGCGGTGACGGTTTCGCCAACGTCGCCAACGTAGCGGTAGCCCCGGCGGGAAAAATTACGGATGGCTTCGGGCTGTCCGCCGTCCCGCATCACGGAGCGGATGAGACTGACCGCGCGCATGAGGGATGAATCGGTAACGATCACCCCGGGCCACAGCGCCGAAAGCAATTCCTCCTTGGGCACAACCCGGTCGTGATGACGCACCAGATATACCAGCAGATCGAACATGCGCGGCTGCATCTCCATCGCGCGGCTCCCGAGCCGGAGTTCCCGGGTGGATTCATCCAATTCAAAGCGGCCGAGGCGGAAGATCATGAGGGTCGGACAAGAGGGGATGAATAAGAGGCGCGACCGTAAGAAAAGGATAAGGACAGGGAAAGGACTTTTGCGGGCCGTTTTTGTAGGATCATGGGCGTTGTCCGGCCGATCCGGCGGGACACATCCAACTCAAAAAGAAAAATCCAAACCATGAAAACCTATGTCATCACCCGCCCCAATGGCTGGGGTAACCAAAAAGAACTCGACGCCGCCGCTTCGCTCTCCGCGCGGGTCGGCAACGAGGAAATGCCGGACAAAGTCCGGTGGATTCGCTCGTACGTCACCCGTCACGAAGGTGGCCGTCTCGGCACCGTTTGCGTCTATCAGGGAACGAGTCCGGAAGCCGTGCGCGAGCACGCGCGTCGCACCGGCATCCCCGCCGACACGATCCTGGAGGTCGCGGATGCCGTCATCATCCGGCCTGATCCCACCATCGCCTGAACGCACCGTCCTTTATCACCGATTATCCATGAAAAACCTGTTTTTTATCATCCCTCTTTGCGCCGTCGTGGCGTTCGCCGCCGGTTGCACAGGGACCAGGACCACCGCGTCGAAATCCTATTTCATCGATGTGCACGAATTTGGTCCGGGCAAGGTCCATGCGGCCGATGTCGCCAGGGCGCACCAGGCCGATCTCGCCACCGAAGCGAAGCACGACGTGCGGTTTGTCGACTACTGGGTCGATGAGGAGCACGGTCGCGTCTATTGTTTGTCCGAGGCAAAGTCGCCGTCGGCGATTGTCGCCACCCACCGCGAGGCTCACGGGTTGTTGCCCGCGAAAATCATGGAGGTCACCCCCGGCATGGCGATCCCTGGAGCCAGGGGCGCGCAACTCTTTCTCGATGTTCATGACCTCGGCCCGGGCAATGTCACGGCCGGTGCCGTCGAAGAAGCCCACCAAAAAGACCTCGCAGTCGAATCCGAATTCGGCGTGCGGTTTCTCAACTACTGGGTCGACGAGCTGAACGGAAAAGTAATCTGTCTCTCCGAGGCGCCCAATGCGGACGCGGTGCGCGCCACGCACCAGCGTGCCCACGGACTCATGCCGGAATCGGTGACGAAAGTCACCAGCAGCGAAAACTGATTCGTTCCTGCTATTGGATTCGTAGGTTTGGCGCGGTTTCGAATCGTGAAGTGCGTTGCGCCAAACCACAGGGGCCCGTCACTCATCAGTGATGGGCCTCTCGCGTTGCATCCCCGGTCAATAGCTCCAGCGCAATCGAGCCTGTGCCGGCTCCCCCCCCGAAACTCGAGACTAGACATCGAGCGCCTGGCGCAACGTTTCATTGCCGGCGTCCGTCACCAGCAGGTAGTCGAGCGCGCCCTCGTTCCATGCGGCGTACGACCATTTCGATCCGTTGACAACCCGGGCCTGCGAGCGAGGCGGCAGAATTTCCGCGAGCGGGGATTTTGGGATCAGGACCAGGTGAACGATTCCGGGCGGATGCGCGGAACCGGGTGATTGCGAATCTGCCTTGTCGGCGGCGGTCAACTTTTCGCCACTAACGAAGCACACCACAAATATTCGTCCTCCCGCGTGGCCGAGGATTTCACAGCCGGCAGTCGGCTTTCCCGCCAGCCCGGGGGGAATGGCGAATTCCTGCGGACCGCCCTGTTCCTTGAGCCACTGACGGACCAGAGTCGGATTCTCCGACGCAAAATCCAGGCGGGCATCCGGGCGCTCAAAAAATCCGCTCACTTGCTTTTCAACATCCTCGATGCTGGTTCGGGAGACAAACCGATGAATGCCAATCCCCGCGCTGATCACCAGCATCGCGGCAGCCGCCAGCACGATTCGCGCAATCATTTGCCGGCGCCGGGCATGGCTTGCGACCGACAGACACCGGTTTATCGCGTCAGGTGACAACCTCGCGGCGGAGTAGTACCGTTTGATGTTATTTGAGTCGTCGGACATCGTGGCACTGGAGGAACGGCAGCATGGATCAACTGATTGCAGTCATGGCGCATTTAACCGGGCGTCTTGCAATTTTCGCAGGCTGCGGCTCAGCAGGCTCAAAATGGTATTCCTCGGCGCCTGGGTGAGATCGGCGATTTCCTGGGCTGTGTATCCTTCGACGTGATGGAGATACAGCGCTTCCCGTTCCACAGGCCGGAGGTGGCTGAGCAAACTATGCAAATCTCCGATGGTTCCGTTTTCGGTGGTAATCGGAGCCAGAAGTTCTTCCGCAGGCGCGGACTCCTCCGGAACGAACCGCTCGGGTGCCCGTTTTCGATCGATGAAAAGATGGCGGATGGCGACGAAGAGGAGCGGCCGGGACCCCACTTTCCCATAACGACGAAACAACTTCAGGCAGGCCTCTTGTACGATGTCCTCGGCATCCGCCCGGTGATGGGTCAAGGAAAGCGCGTACCGGAAGCCGCTTTGCAGGAGCTCGACAGTTTCGTGTTGCTGAAAGGGCAGGTGGTGGGGATCGGACAACCTGCATTAGAGTGGGAGTACGGTCGGTAATTCCGGGAAATTTTCGGAAATAGTTTGGGGCGACGTGCAATCGAACGGACCGTGAAACCGTTGCCAGTTGAATGGCCCTGTCGCTTTTTCCGGTGAATCGAAGACGCCGGGTCCGATAATACAAAGACTGAAGTATCATCCCGGTCCCCAACGGAGCGCGCGGAATCGAGCCAGCCAGGAGGGTCTGCAATCAAAATGCCCGGGAGTTCGTTTTGCTGGAGCCGGTACCTTGATCGCTTCACGAAATTTGGCCGTCGCTGAAATCGGGCGCGAGGATGCCGCAACTCCATCTACCATGAACAGCTCAACCATTCCCTTCTTTGGTCGCAGCCTCCGCTCTGCGGTAATGCGTCCTGTTTTCCCGCTCCTTTGGGCCTTGTCGTTGCTCACTGTCGCCGTGTCGCTTCAAGCTGCCCCGCCGGCCGTGGGGGACACGGCTCCTGATTTTACGCTGAAAACATTGTCGGGTGAATCGGTGACATTGAGCGGATTCACCTCCGCGGATAACATCGTGCTGGTTGTTTTGCGGGGATGGCCTGGCTATCAATGCCCCTTTTGTTCGCTGCAGGTTCATGAATACATCGGGCATGCGGCCGACTTTTCCGCCAGCAAGACCAGGGTGATTTTAGTTTATCCGGGGCCGTCGGACGAAATGCAGGCTCATGCGCAGGATTTTCTCAAAGACAAGCCGCTGCTTGAGGACATTGTTTTCCTCGTCGATCCGAACTACGATTTCGTCAACCGGTACGCTCTCCGCTGGTCCGCCAAAAATGAAACGGCTTATCCTTCCACCTTTGTTTTGGACGGTAATCGAACGGTTAAATTCGCCCACGTGAGCCAGGAGCATGGTGATCGCATAAGTGCGGCGGCAGTTTTGCGTTTTCTGCGGGATCGCACGACAGACGCGGCGCAGAAACCGCGCTGAGCCTCCCGCTTCATCGGAAAGAAACGGCTGCAATCATTCGGTGGTGTTCCCCGTTTTATCTGAGGTCCTGCCGGAGGAAGTCCGGCCAAATAAAAAATGAAATCCCAAACACTATTCACCGGAGCTCGTCTCGCGCTCCTTTTATCAATTGTCGTGCCTTCCGTCCTGCGCGCTGACGCGGATGCCCACGTCTACACGTCCACCAATTCAGCCGAAGGTAATCGCATCATGGTGTTCGACCGCACAGAAAACGGCCGGCTGGCACTGGAGGCTTCGTTCCCCACGGGGGGAAAGGGCTCGGGGGCCGGATTGGGCAGCCAGTCTGCGATCACGATTTCCCGGAAAGGAGACTGGCTTCTCGCGGTGAACGCGGGAAGCGATGAACTCTCCGTCTTCGCCATCACCCGCGATAAGCTGATCCTGACCGACGTGGTTCCCTCGGGAGGCAAGCGTCCGATTAGCGTCACAATCGATCACAATCTGGTGTATGTCCTGAATAGCGGCGGCGCAGTGGGAAGTCAGGATTTGCTCTCGGGATTTTTCCTGAGCGCGGAAGGCAGGCTGAAGGCGATTCCCAATTCCGCCCGGCCGTTGAGTGCATCAAATGTCGGACCGGCCCAGGTCGCTTTTACCGCGTCCGGGAACGCCATCGTCGTCACGGAGAAAACCACCGCGCTCATCGACAGCTATTCGGTCGATGACAAGGGGCTGCTCGGGAATTTCGTGGTGAGTCAGTCCAGCGGCGCGACACCGTTTGGTTTTGCGACGGGGCCGAACGACCGCATTTATGTTTCCGAAGCCTTTGGCGGAGCCGCCCGACAGAGCGCCGTTTCCTCCTATCAAGTTTGGGACAACGCCCATCTGGCCGTGCTTTCGCCGAGTGTTCCCACGCTGCAGACCTCGGCTTGCTGGGTGTCTTTGGCCCGCGATGCGCGCTTTGCGTATTCGTCCAACACCGGCAGTGATTCGATCACGGGCTATGCCATTTCGAACGACGGCAAACTGAAGCGCCTCCGTGCGGATGGCGTTTCAGCCCATACGGGAAAATCTCCGGCCGACAGCGCGGTCTCGGAGAACGAGCGGTTTATTTACTGCCTCAACGGCGGCGACGGATCCATCAGTGGATTTGCCATCGCCCGCGATGGCAGCCTGATTCCGGTGGAAACGCAGGGTGGAATTCCGCTGGGTGCCGCCGGCTTGGTGGCGCAATAACCGCCAGTTGATCTGTTCGGTGAAACGGCCTCCGCGCTCACTCAGCGTGGAGGCTTTTCGCGTTTTTTTGGGAAACTTGTTCCCGATATCGTACGTCCGTGCCAATGGAGAGCCTCTTGCATTCCGGGGTCCGGGGACTTTCACTGGTGCGATGCAACATGACGCAGGGTTTGGCATCGGCGCGGGTGAGGTGAAACGTCGCCACATTCTTCCCAAGGCACTCGTGGTGGGAATCGTGGCGGGATTGCTCGCCTCGGCTTTCCGCGTGGCGCTGGCAACCGCCGAGGGAAACCGCATCGCGTTCCTATCGCGATTCGACTTGGGGCCACGCATCGCGATCGCGGTCGGGCTCGGCATGGTGGGCGGTGGCATCGGGCTTTGGCTGGTGAAACGCTTTGCGCCCGATGCTTCGGGAAGCGGCATTCCCCAATTGAAGGGGTTTGTTCTGGGTGAACGCAGCATCGAGTGGCGCCGGCTGCTGCCGGTGAAATTTTTCGCGGGTCTGTTCGGCATTGGCGGCGGCCTCGCGCTCGGACGGGAAGGGCCGACGATCCAGATGGGCGGGGCGACCGGATTGATGGTTTCCGAATGGTTTCGCGTGAAGCCAGGCGAAGGCGAACGCAAGGCGCTGATCGCCGCCGGAGCCGGCGCGGGACTCGCGGCGGCGTTCAACGCGCCGCTGGCCGGAGTCATGTTCGTGCTGGAGGAACTCGCCGGCAATTTCACGCCGGTGGTGTTCGTCTCGGCTTTTCTCGCCTCGGTCACCGCCGATGTCATCGGCCGCGTACTCACGGGCGAGATGCCCGTTTTCCATTTGCACGACATGGCCGCACCCGACGTCCACGCGCTGCCGGCCGCGCTGGTGCTCGGTTTGCTCTGCGGACTGGGCGGGGTTCTATTTAACCGCACGCTGCTCAAAAGCCTGGATCTTTACCGGAAACTGCGCTGGCCCGCCTGGGCCATCGGCGGACTCGCCGGTGCAGTGGCGGGATTGGCCAGCGGCATCTATCCCGGGGTCGCGGGCGGTGGCGGTGTGCTGGCCGAGCAGGCGTTGACCGGGGGCATCGCGTTGCGATGGCTGCCGGTGTTGCTACTCGTGCGTTTTTTTCTGACGATGGAGAGTTACGGAACGGGAGCGGCGGGTGGAATCTTTGGACCGCTGCTCGTGATGGGAGCACTCGGGGGTCTCGCCTTTGGGCATGTCGCGCATGCAACCTTGCCCACGTGGTCCGGCCAACCGGAAGCATTCGCCGTGATCGGCATGGGCGGTTTGCTGACCGCCATCGTGCGCGCACCCATGACGGGCATCGTGCTCATGATCGAGCTGACGGGAAAATACGATTTCATGCTGCCGCTGCTCGCCTGTTGCCTGGTCGCCTATGGCGTGGCGGAAGGACTGCGGGACAAACCGATTTACGAAGCGCTGCGGGAGCGGGCGAACCGACTGGCGCGAACGTAAGCGCGGTTGCGCCAGTCGGATTTTTTGGGGTGAACCGGCAGCGCGAATTGTCGTTTCCCTACCATCGTTTGTGCGTTGTTTATCTATTATTTCCCCTGCGGTAACGGTAGTCTGACTGCCTGCCGATCCTTCCCGATGATACGCTCCGCCCGCCTTATCGCGCTTTTTCTTGTGACAGCCCTGGTTGTTTCGGGTGCGTCCACCATCGCCCCATCTTTGCGCCGGATGATTACCGTCCCCAT
>JBEHXD010000200.1:0-8842 GCA_048498875.1 Verrucomicrobiota bacterium | reverse complement strand
GTGGAGCCCCCCCCCCCCCCCCCCCTCGCGCCCGCATCGCAAGAAACGCGCCCGCAAGATCGGTTTTCGCGCCCGCAAGGCCACCCCTGGTGGCCGCAAAGTCCTCCGCAACCGCCGCCGCAAGGGACGCAAGCGCCTTACGGTTGTCTGAGATGAATTTTGGCGCCGGGCAACGTCTGCGGCGCAATGACGATTTTTGTGCCGTGCGCGAGCAGGGCCGCCGCATCGATTGCGGGGCTTTTCTCCTGACTTGGCGGACTCGTCCCATCCAGTCTTCCGGTATCGCTTCGCGGGTGGGCGTCGTGGCCTCCCGTGTCGCCGTGGGAAATGCCGTTCAACGCAATCGTGCCAAACGCCGTCTCCGTGAAATCTATCGCCGACACCAAACGCTCGTGCCCTCCGGCATCGATCTCGTGCTCACCGCCCGGGCTGCGTTGCTGCGATTGGAATTTTCCGAAGTGGAGCAGCGGTTTGCCCAGGCGTGTCGCAAGCTGAATCCCACGGCCATTCCTCCCTCCCATGCCTGAGTTGTCCGCCCGCCGTATTTTTTCGCTGCCCGCACGCGCGGCGAGCGGGCTGATCTGGCTCTATCAGAAAGCATTTTCCCCGGCACTCGCAGCGCTGAATCCCACGTGCGGATGCCGCTTTTCGCCGACGTGCTCGCACTATTCGCGCGCGGCCCTGGCGGAGCATGGATTGATCGTGGGAATTTTTCTGAGCGTCCGGCGGCTGATGAAATGCGCGCCCTGGCACCCCGGGGGCGAGGATCCTGTGCCCGTCCGCCGCCGTCCGATCTGCACCAAAATTTCCGCGACCTAATTTCCCTTCTTCATGGACAAAAAGAATACTTTCATCGGCGTGCTGTTGCTCGCCGCCGCGATGGCGAGCTACTTCCTCAGCGCGCGCTACGCCCCGCCGGCTCCTCCCCGCGGCCCGGTCAATTCCACCAGCGGCAGTCCGATCATTAAAAATGACACCCCCGCCCCCGGTCCGGTGACATCGCCAACCGATGCCACGTTCACGGCCTCGAAACCCGCGGTGTCTTCCCCCGCTGAATTTGTCACCCTGGCCAACGATTTCATCGAGGTGAAGCTGACCAACCACGGTGGGGCGATCGATTCCGTCGGCTTGAAAAAACACCTCGCCATCCAGGGCCAACCCGGGCTGTACACCCTGAACGCACAACAAATCGCTCCCGCGCTCAGCCTGACTGATTTTCCGGGTGCCGACGCAAACACCGCCTACGCCCTCGTCTCGCAAACCCCCACGGAAGTCACCTATCGCGCGGTCTCGGACAACCTGGAGATTACCCGGCACTACCGTTTGGAAAAAGCTCACGATCGCGATGATTATCAGATCCGCCACGAAACAACTTTTCGCAACTTGACGGACAAAGCCCTAACGTTGCCCCGGGCAACGTTTAATCTGGGCACCGCCGCGCCACTGAACGAAAACGACTACGGCGTCTATCTGAATGCGGGCTACTATGACGGCAGTGACGTCAATTTCATCGCGCGGAGCCAACTGGAAGGCGGCGGTTTCTTTGCCGCCGTCGGAATGAAGGATGGAACGCCACCGGCATTCATCGAGCGCCCGGCCTCCATTATTTGGGCTTCGGTGAAAAATCAGTTCTTCTCAATGATCCTGACCCCCGATCAGCCGGGAACCGGCGTTCGCGTTCAACGTGTGAAACTTAATCCGCTCGTCCCTGACACCGACCGGCGTGCCTACGGGATCACCAGTTTTGCCCAGTTTGAACTCAAGCCGCTTTCACCGGGTGCCTCGTCGACCTTCGGCGCCAATTATTTCGCCGGCCCCAAGGAATACAAACGCCTCTCGAATACAGACGTCTTCAAGCACAAGGAAGACTTGGTCATGCAGTTCAATACCTTCCCGGGAAAATACATGGCCTCGGGCTTCTTCGCCCCCCTCCTGCTCTCCATCATGACGTGGATTCACTCGCTGGTGAACAACTGGGGCTGGTCGATCATCCTGACCACCCTCACGCTCAAGACTGTTTTCCTTCCCTTTACGCTGGCGGCTTCCCGTTCCTCCAAACGCATGGCGAAGCTGAATCCGCTGATGCAGGCCATGCGGGAAAAATACAAGGACAACCCGCAGAAAATTCAGACGGAAACCCTGCGTCTGTTTAAGGAAAACAAGGTCAATCCCGTCGGAGGCTGTATCCCCATTCTCATCACGATTCCCTTCTTCGTCGGCTTCTACAGCATGCTGCAAAGCGCCTCGGACCTGCGTTTCGCGTCGTTCCTCTGGATCCATGACCTGTCGGCTCCCGACACGGTGGGTCACATTCCCTATCTGGGCATTCCGCTCAACATCATGCCGCTGCTCATGGGTGCCACGATGATCATCCAAATGCGGCTGACCCCCACGCCGACGACGGACAACGCGCAGGCCACAATGATGAAAATCATGCCGTGGGTTTTCACGATGATCTGCTACGGCTTCGCTTCGGGACTCGCGCTGTACTCGACCATCAACGGCCTCTTCACCATCGGACAACAAATGGTGATCAATCGCATGCCCGAGCCACAGCTGCCTGCGACCGGCAATGACGGCATGAAAAACGTCACGCCCAAAAAGAGGACCTGAATCCCGGGCTGAAAAAATCCTCCGTTTCTCTTCCGCATTGCCGGCCATAACAACTGTTCCAAAGTCAAACGGCTGAAAGCCGTCACGGATTCGCGACGGGGGAAGGTTTTCTCCCGTCTTTCCCGCGACATTACGGTCGCGGCGAAAGCGGGCGGCGGCGATCTTGATGGGAATGCCCGGTTGCGCACGCTCGTGCTCAAAGCCCGCGAAGCCAACATGCCGGCCGACAACGTCGATCGTGCCATCAAAAAAGGCACCGGCGAACTCCCCGGCGTGGTCTTCGAGGAAATGACCTATGAAGGCTACGGCCCCGGCGGCGTGGCGTTTGTGGTTCAGTGCACCACCGACAACAAGACCCGCGCCGCCAAGGATGTGCGCGCCGCGTTCAACCAAGCCGGCGGCAATCTCGCCCAGAGCGGAGCCGTCGCCTTCCAATTTCTCCATGCCGGCCAGTTCTTGATCGCGAAGGAAAAAGTGGCCGAGGAAAAACTCATGGAGCTCACCCTGGAAGCCGGTGCCGATGATGTGATCACCACCGACCAGGGTTACGAAGTCCGCTGCAACATTCACCTCTTCGATAAAATCGCCCACGCGCTGAGTCAGGCGGGCATAGCGCCGGAAAACGCCGAGATCGCCTATATTCCCAAATCCACCGTCACAGTCGCGGACCACGCCGTCGCCCAGGCCATCGTGAAATTACACGATGGCTTGGAGGAACTCGATGACGTGCAGGCCGTGTTCTCCAACGAGGACGTGGAGGAAGCCTGAGCGCGAGGCATTCCCAGCTCCGCCGCGTGGTCTTGCACCTTTCCTCCAAGGCCTCAGGTTGTTGCCATGAAACCTCTGGCCCTATTTTTCCTCGCCGCAGTTTTGCCCTTCAAACTTTTGGCCGCCGACACACCAAAAATCTCGCCCAAGGACGCCGCCAAACTTGTCGCGGAGGGAAAGGCTGTGCTCGTTGACGTGCGCGAACCCGCCGAATGGGCGGAAACCGGTGTCGCGGAAAATGCGGTGCTCCTGCCCAAAAGCGATTTCGATGGAGCACAGAAATTCTGGAAAGATTTTCTCACCCACACCGGCGACAAGGAAGTGATTCTTTACTGCCGGTCAGGCAAACGCGCCGGAGTGATCGGCACCACTCTCGCCGCCAAAGGCATCAAGGTCGCCAACGCCGGCGGATTTTCCGATTGGCAAGCTGCGGGATTACCCACGCATAAGGTGGAAGCGCAAAAGCCCTGACGTCAGTCGGTCTTCGCTCCACCCTTGATCCAGGCGGCGATCACCGCGCGTTCCTGGTCGGTCATCTGCGTGATATTTCCGAGCGGCATGATGCGCGTCACGATGACCTGTTGATAAATTCGCGGCGCGTTCTGGACGATGTCCTGCGGTGAATGCAGCAACACCCCGGCGGGCGGCTGGGGGATTCCGGGAAAAGTCGGCTGCGGCGAGTGGCACACGATGCATCGCTGCCCGACGATCGCTCGCACGCGGTTGAATGTCACTTCTCCTTCCACCGGTGGCAACGGTGCGAGGCGCGGCTGCGTCCACCAGGCGACCACTCCCAGCAACACCGCCCCAAGCAGCGGATACTGCCAGGCATAAACGCCTTTGTGTTTCCGGTTGAAAAAATGCCGGATCGAAACCCCGGCGGCGGCCATCAGCATCAGGATCGCCCAGTTCTGCGGGTGGCTGTACGTGGCAGAGTAATGATTGCTGATCATGATGAACAGCACCGGCAACGTGAAATAGTTGTTGTGCACGCTGCGTTGCTTGCCGCGCCTGCCGTAAATCGGGTCGGGTGTTTTTCCGGCCCGCATGGCGTCGACCATCTTTTTCTGGCCGGGAATGATCACAAAAAAAACGTTTGCGACCATGATCGTGCCGATGGCCGTGCCGATATGCATGAACATCGCCCGTCCTCCCAATTTTTGCGCAAGCGTCCACGCCAGAAGCGTGATCAGTCCAAAAACCACAACGCCAAGCCATCCATCGCGTTTTCCCAGCGGCGAACGACAGAGCAAATCGTATACGATCCAGGAGCCCACCATGCTGCCCGCGCCCAAGGCAATCGCCTGCCAGGAAGTGAGCGCCGCGACATTGGGATCGACCATCATCACCCCCGCCCGAAGCCAATAAACCAGCACGAGCAGCGCCGTGCCGGAAAGCCACGTGGTGTACGCCTCCCACTTGAACCAATGCAACTTGTCGGGCAGCTCGGACGGCGCCACGGCGTATTTCTGCGGATTATAAAAACCCCCGCCGTGCACGGCCCAGAGTTCGCCCGACACTCCTTTTTTTGCCTTGTCCGATCCTGGCGCCGGCGGATCGAGGCTGTTGTCCAGCCAGATGAAATAAAACGAGGAGCCAATCCACGCGATGCCCGCAATAACGTGAAGCCAACGGACCAGCATGCCGAGGAACTCCAGGTAGTGCGCGTCCATGATCGATCTTACTGCGCATACAAGCAGCGGGCGTGCCGGGCGCAATGTCGTTTAGCCACGAATCCATCCGCAGCGTAATCAAAGCCGCATCCTCGTTGGCTGTCATTCTGAGCAACGCGAAGAATCCAAAACTGCGCCGGGATATCGCGCTCATTGAGCGCGGTTAAATACCGGCCTGTCTGCCAAGCACTATGCGATTCGCGGACTCCAATCTTTCAGCCTTGGCGCCTGAACCACGCACACGCAGTCCTCGCCGTCGCCTGTGTGCAACCAGTGCAAATCCAACTCAGGAAACGCCTGGTCCATCGCCCGGCGAAGCCCGCCGACTTCGAGCACAACGATGCCATGGGGCTGAAGCCGATCCGCCGACTGCCGCAGCAATTTGCGAATGATATCGAGTCCGTCGCGCCCGCCATCGAGTGCCATGCGGGGTTCGTTTTTGAATTCCTCGGGCAACCCGCGCAGCTCGCGCGTGGGAACGTAAGGCGGATTGCTGAGGATGATATCGTATTTCGCCCGTGGCACGGCGTCGAAAACATCCGAGTGGTACAACTTCACCCGCTTCGCCAGCCGGTGGGTGGCGACATTAAACTTCGCCACCGCCATCGCATCCGGGGAAAGTTCGATGGCATCCACTTTCGCCCCGGAAAATTGGTGGGCCAGCAAAATGGCAAGGCAGCCGGAACCGGTGCAGACATCGACCACCCGTTTCACCGGCTTTTTCGCGGGAAGCCAGTGCGGCAACTGCTCCGGGATTATTTCCAGGAAATAAGAACGCGGGATGATCACCCGTTCGTCGACGTAGAAGCGATGCTCTCCCAGCCAGGCCTCACGCGTCAGATAAGCCGCCGGGACATGTTCTTCGAGCCGGCGCCGGAAGACTTCGGCCACACGGTCATTTTCGTCAGGCGTCAGTTTGCGGCGCAGCACCGCCGGTTTGCTCTCGAGTGGCAAACCGAGCGTATGGAGCAACAGGTAAAGCGCCTCATCATGCGCACTCGTCGCCACCTGCCCCAACGCAACTCCATATTTGGCGTATGATTTTTCCGCCCGCTCCAGCCAGTCACCAAGCGTCAGACTACCGGAACGTTTCATTTGGCGATCAACTGCATGATCAGAAAAAATGGAATTGTAACCACCTCGACCAGAAAACTGATTACTGCGGCCACCGGCCGGAGGTTGATCATGATCAACAGCACCAATCCGCTCCACCGTGCAATGGTCACAAACGTTTCTTCAGAAAAGAATCCCAGATACCGAAGAAGCATTCCACCGGGGAAGGGAGGCAACGGCAGGCAATCGAGAACGATCAGTGATGCATTGACCACGATGATCGCACCAAAAACCGCCACCGTTTCGCGCTCGAAACGGAAAAACAACCCCCCGATCACCGCCGCGGCCACTGAAAGAATAACTCCCATGCCGACACCCGCAAATTGGGTCAGAATCAGTCCGGAATGCGGATTTTTAAAATTGTACTGGTTGACGGGCACCGGCTTCGCCCAGCCAATGAAAAATCTCAGACTCTGCCGATCAAGGGCTGGCTGCAGATAAAAAATACAAATCAACGGCAGCACAATGGTGCCAAGTAAATCCACATGGGGCAGTGGATTGACGGTCAGCCGGCCTTCTGCAGCTGGCGTCCGATCGCCGAGACGATTCGCCACCCAAGCCTGGGCGTAAGCACGAAGGCACAAACTTGCGGCAAGGATAATGAAGTAAATCAGTCCGTTGCGCAGAAAGACCGGATCAAAGCTCATGTCCCATCACTTGTCGCCCGCTTTGGCCAGTTCGTCGAGCAAAGTTTGTTTCTCGGTGGCGAGGTCGATCGCCGTCACGGTCTCGATAAGTTTTTTCGCTTCGTCCCGACGGCCCAGCTTGATCAGGACATTCACCCGCTGCATTCGTACAAGCTGGCGCTGGGTATCATTGCCGGCGGTCTGCTCCAGCTGTTCCCAAATGGGCAGCGCCTCCTCCCACCGCGGCTTGCTGAGTTCATAGTATGCCTTCGCGTAGCGATACGCGATGGGAAAGTCGCCGGGCGTGAGTTCCGAGGCATGATGAAATGCGTCGAGCATATCCTGATCGAGCTTGGCATCGTCGAACTGGCCGGTGCGGACGAAATCCGCATGTCCCGCCGCCAAAAGCTCACCCAAATGAAAATGGTAGAGCGCTTTCTTGGGCTCGAGTTCTATGGCTGCGGTCACCCACGGCAACGCCTCGACCGGTTTTCCATCTTCCGCCAGGTGAACGGCAATCTGGTTTTTCACCTCCGACATGGTCGGATCAAGCTTGTTGGCCTTCAACAGCATGATGACTGCCTCTTTTTTCATGCCGACCTTGCCGAGCAGCATGCCGTAGCCGCCATAGGCCAGCGCATAGTCAGGATTTTTTTGGATCAGAATATCGTAGCTCTTCAGAATCCCTTCGAGTTCTCCCCGGAGCCAGGCCTCGTCGAGGTTATCTCCTTCTTTTTCCGCCTTCGCAAAAATGTCGTGCTGCCGATCAACGATATCCTTCAGGGATTTCTCGGCCATGGTTTCAGCCAACGCCGGTAAACCCGACAGCCACAACGCCGCCAGCGTCACAATCGTCCACCGGGCTTTTCCTTCCAAATAGTGCATCCGGCTACGACACGCCTCCGGCCCAATCGTTCAAGGCTTTACGCCCAATATTCCGGATTATGCTCTGATTATTTCCGTTCATCCAGCGGTGCTTTGTCACCCAAACGGTACATGGCTCGTGGCACAACCCCTGCTTTCTCATGGTCATCACCGCAGACGGTTTTGCGGTTAAAATTCGAAACCTGTTCTTTGACTTTGGTTTAATCCGGCCCATCGCCGGACTAAAATCGCGATCTTTGTGTGGTTCTGTTGGGCACACCGTTGTGCGTCGCTTTTCACGCCGGCGGGCCGCTCCAAAACCAGTCTTTTGCCGTCCATGGGCCGTTTACCGGGCCGTGGGCGGCAAAACGGGGTGTCAGCCTGCAGCCGTCAAGGTTGGTGGTACACCTCGCCTAAACAGAAACCAAACCCTGCCTTACCGCAGGGATATGCCAATGAACACAAAGTCCAAAATCGTCCTCAGCCTCGGTTTGCTCCTGGCTCCATTCGCCCTCATGGCGAAAACACCGGAAGCCGCCTATGTTGAGTCATATCATGGTCGCACTGACATCCCGGTGCCAGTCTCGGTCGTCATGCCCGAGGTCTCGTCCCGGTTCGCCGGCCATGAAGTTAAAGTGGAGTTCGTCGTCGACGCGACGGGCAAACCGACGCTGATCGCGTCGGAGACGCCCTCTGCCGACAAGGAACTCGTGGCCGCGGTGCTTAGCGCAGTCGAGCAGTGGCAATTTGCCCCGGCTCTCGCTGAAGGTAAGCCTGTCGCCCGAAAAGTCGTGTTGCCCGTGAGAATTGTCGATGACCTCGGCACCGTCACGCGCTTCGCGGCAAATTAACCAGTAAGCAAGAAACCAACCAAGGCCGTCCTCCGCGCAAGCAGGGACGGCCTTGTCATTTTCAGGAATCAAGTTTTCGGCCCGGTCGGCGCCGGTATTTTCAATGCCCGTCTCCAGAGTAACACGATGATCCAGGCAACCAGCATGGTCGTGACGGTATGGCTGAGGTAATGAGCCCCTTTGAGCATCTGATAGATGCCCATCCACCACCCGAGAATCAGCGAGGCCGCAATCGCGCCGTTTCTCCAGCGATGGGTGGCTCTCACCGCCAGCAGTCCCATGAGGGCAAAACCGCCACTGGCATGCCCCGCCGGGGCGGTTGTTTTCCTGCGGG
>JBEHXD010000199.1:0-8897 GCA_048498875.1 Verrucomicrobiota bacterium | reverse complement strand
GGCCAGGTCGGTTCGAAGGCGATCGGCACCGATGCCTTCCAGGAAACCGACGTGACGGGCGTCACGCTGCCGGTCACGAAACACAATTATCTCGTCACGAAACCCGGTGACATCGCCCGCGCGATTCGTGAGGCGTTCTACATCGCCAAGAGCGGTCGTCCCGGTCCGGTGCTGGTCGACATCACCAAGGACGCGCAGCAACTCACGGCCGAATTTGATTGGGCCGCCGCCGCGCCGCGTTTGCCCGGTTATCGTCCGAGCTATCACGCGCCGGCGTCCGAGTATGCGAAGGCGGCTGAGCTGATTAATAATGCCAAGCGTCCGCTGATCCTCGCGGGGCAGGGCATCATCAAATCCGGCACGACCGCTGAAGTGCTCAAGCTCGCCAAGACCGCGGGCATCCCGATCACCACGACGCTGCTCGGCATCGGCGCGATTCCCGCGTCCTCCGAATTCAATCTCGGCATGATGGGCATGCATGGTGAATCCTGGGTCAATCAGGCTATCCAGCAGGCCGACTTGCTCATCGCGCTCGGCATGCGTTTTGACGACCGCGTCACCGGCAATCTCAAGACCTACGCGCTCAACGCGAAGAAGATTCACGTCGATATCGACCCGAGCGAAATCAATAAGAACGTCCCGGTGGACGTGGCGTTGATTGGCGATCTCCGTGAAGTGCTCGCGCTGATCCAGCCGCAGGTGAAGAAAGCCGACCACACCGAATGGTGGGATTCCATCAAGATAAACCGCGGCGATTCCGCCGTGCGCGACATCAAGAATTTGCCCGACAGCGGCCATCTTTACGCCGCGCATGTCATCAACGACATCTGGCGTCTCACACAGAAGCGCGACACCATCGTCGTCACGGACGTCGGCCAGCACCAGATGTGGGAAGCGCAGTATTTCCACCACGACAAGCCACGTTCCCTGATCACTTCCGGTGGTCTCGGCACGATGGGTTTTGCGTTGCCGGCGGCGATCGGCGCCAAGTTTGCCTGCCCGGACAAGGACGTGTGGGTGGTCGTCGGCGACGGCGGCTTCCAGATGACCTCGTGCGAACTCGCAACCGCCGAGCAGGAAGGCATCAAGGTCAATGTGGCCATCATCAACAATGCCTTCCTCGGCATGGTGCGCCAGTGGCAGGAGTTTTTCTACGACAAGCGCTACGCCGCTACGCCGATGACGGGTCCGAATTTCGTGAAGTTGGCCGAGGCTTATCGTCTTACCGGTTTCCTTTGCGACAAGCGTTCCGACGTGAAGTCGACGGTGGAAAAAACCCTCGCGGACAAAAAGACCGTCGTCATCGACTTCGTGGTCGAGAAGGAAGACACGGTGTTCCCGATGGTTCCTGCCGGCGCCGATCTCGACAAGATGATCCGCCGTCCGAAGCAGGACGTCATGCTGGAATCCGGTTCCGACAAGGACTGGGAGATGCCGGGTTCGGCGTTGCCCGACGTGTTCACCGAGGCCAAGGCGGAAGCGGTGGCTTTGAATGGCCAGAACGGTCACGCCAAATCCAAAAAACCTGCCGCCAAACCAGCGCCCGCTGCGCGCAAGGCCGCCAAAACCTCCCGCCGTTAAACTTTCCTCCCATGGCTAAACATACGCTCATTGCTTACGTGGAAGACGTTCCCGGCGTGCTCAACCGCATCGCCTCGCTCTTCCGTCGCCGCAACTTCAACATCGATTCGCTCACGGTCGGCCGCACCGAGCAGCCCGGCGTTTCCCGCATGACGGTGGTGGTCGAGGCGACCGAAGCCGGCGCCCGTCTCGTGGAGGCCAATCTCTACAAGCTCGTCAACGTCCTCCGCGTTGACGATCTCACCAACAAGTCCGCGCTCATGCGCGAACTTGGTCTCGTGAAAGTGAAAGTCACGCCCCAGACCCGCAGCGAAGTGCTGCAACTCGTCGAGGTCTTCCGCGCCCGCGTGGTCGACGTCGACGAACAGACCGTGGTCATCGAAGTCACGGGCACGCCGGAAAAAATCGGCAAGTTCGAGATGGTGCTGCGTCCGTACGGTGTGGTCGAAATCGTCCGCACCGGTGCGGTCGGCATGGCCCGCGGCACGGAGTTGATCTCCTCGGTTCCGCCGTCAGTTCGCGCGGATGCCGGTCACGAACACCACGACTCCGGCATCTCGATGTCGGTGTAAGTTCGGCTGATCTTAAATCAAAAATCCAAAATCAAAAATTTATCTACCATGGCTAAAATCTACTACGACAAAGACGCGAATCTCGCTCTTATCCGCGACAAAAACGTCGCCATCATCGGCTACGGCTCACAAGGCCACGCCCACGCGCTCAATCTGAAGGAGAGCGGTGTTTCCGTCCGCGTCGGTCTTGCTCCGAAGAGCAAGTCGGCTGCCAAGGCGAAGAAAGCCGGTCTCACCGTGGGCTCCGTCTCCGACGTGTCCAAGTGGGCCGACGTCATCATGGTGCTGGTGCCGGACCACGTCCAGGCGCGCCTTTATCGTGAAGAGATCGCCCCGAATCTGACCGCGGGCAAGATGCTGATGTTCGCCCATGGCTTCAACATCCGCTTCGAAGGCATCGTGCCGCCGAAGAATGTTGACGTTTCCATGATCGCCCCGAAGTCCCCGGGCCATCGCGTGCGCGAAGTGTTCCAGGAAGGCGGTGGCGTCCCTGGCCTCATCGCGGTTTATCAGAACGCGACCGGCAACGCCAAGAAACTCGCCCTCTCGTACGGCCGTGCCATCGGTTGTACCCGCGCCGGCGTGCTCGAGACCACCTTCAAGGAAGAGACCGAGACGGATTTGTTCGGTGAACAGGCCGTGTTGTGCGGCGGCACCGCCGAGCTCGTGAAAGCGGGTTTCAAGACCCTCGTCGATGCCGGCTACCAGCCCGAGATCGCGTACTTCGAGTGCATGCATGAGCTGAAGCTCATCGTCGACCTCATGTACCGCGGCGGTCTGAACTACATGCGCTATTCCGTTTCCGACACCGCGGAATGGGGCGATTACGTTTCCGGCCCGCGCGTCATCACGAAGAAGACGCAGAAGGAAATGAAGGCGATCCTCAAGGACATCCAGAAGGGGAAGTTCGCGAAGCGCTTCATCGATGAGAACAACAAGTATGGTCGCAAGACCATGAACAAGTTCCGCAACACCGAACGCGGCCAGAAGATCGAAGTCGTCGGCGCCAAGCTGCGCGCGATGATGCCGTTCCTGAATCCGGTCACGATCTCGAAGTAATTGACGCGAGGCGCGGGCGGTTTTGCTCAAACCAAAATCGCCCGCGACCCGCTTGGTTTTTCAACTCATCCAGTTTCACCCGGGAGTTTTTCCCAATGACCACCGCAGACAGCCGCCCATTTATCGAAGTGTTCGACACCACGTTGCGCGACGGAGCGCAGACGGAGGGCATTTCGTATTCCGCCGATGACAAGCTGCGCATTGCGCGCAAGCTCGATGACCTGGGCGTGGCGTTTATTGAAGGCGGCTGGCCGGGGTCGAATCCCAAGGACGCGGCGTTCTTCGAACTCGCGCGCAAGGAAACGTGGAAGAACGCGAAGATCGTGGCGTTTGGCGCCACGCGTCGCGCGAAGTTGAAGCCGGAGGAAGATCCGAGCATCCAGGCGCTGGTCGCGGCCGGCACCGAGGTTTGCTGCATTTTTGGCAAGTCTTCCGTGCTGCAGGTCGAGGAAGTGCTGCGCACGACGCTTGAAGAAAATCTGAAGATGATCGAGGAAACGGTCGCCTACCTGCGCTCGCAGGGAAAACGCGTAATCTACGACGCGGAGCATTTCTTTGACGGCTTTGACCAGAATCCTGACTACGCGCTGAAAGCGATCGGCGCCGCCAACAAGGGTGGCGCGGAAACCCTGGTGTTGTGCGACACGAATGGCGGCCATCTTCCGTGGGAAGTGGCGGCGACTGTCGAAACGGTACGCAAGCATTTCGGTCCCTCGGTTCGCGTCGGGATTCATTTACACGATGACACGGGCTGCGGCGTGGCCAACAGTGTGGCGGCCATCCGGGCCGGTGCAGTGCACGTGCAAGGTACGATCAACGGTTACGGTGAGCGCTGTGGAAACGCGAATCTCTGTGTCGTCATCCCGAATCTCGAATTGAAGCTGAAGGTGCGCACGCTGCCGGAAGGCTCGTTGACGCGCCTGCATGAGGTTGCCCGGTTTGTGACCGAGGTGGCGAATTTCACGCCAAACGAGCAGATGGCTTACGTCGGCAACAGCGCGTTTGCGCACAAGGCGGGCGTGCACGTGTCTGCGATGCAGCGTCATCCGGATGCGTATCAGCACATCGATCCGAAACTCGTGGGCAACCAGATGCGGGTCGTGGTCAGCGAGCAGTCAGGCCGGGCGAATCTCGTGTCGAAGGCGGAAGAACTCGGTTTGCAGAATCTCGATGCTGCGACGGGGGCGAAGGTGATCGAGCTCATCAAGGAGAAGGAGCACGCGGGCTTTTCGTTTGAAGCCGCTGAAGCGAGCATCGCCTTGCTCATCCGTCGCGTGGCGCCGGACTATCAACCGCTCTTCACGTTGCACGACTATCGCGGCATGGTCAGCCGGCATGGCGACCGCCAGATGGCCGAGGCGACGATCAAACTCAAGGTTGGTGGTCACGAGGTGCACACGGCCGCCGAAGGCAATGGCCCGGTGAATGCGTTTGAAAAAGCGCTGCGCAAGGCCTTGCTGCCACTTTTCCCGCAGGTCGCGACCATCCAGCTCGCCGACTACAAGGTACGCATCCTGAACAGCAATTCCGGCACCGGTGCCGTGACGCGCGTGCTCATCGACTGGCACGATGGCGAGCGCCGTTGGAGTACGGTCGGCGCGGGCACGAACATCCTCGACGCGACCTGGCTCGCGTTAGCGGATGGCTATGAATTCATTCTTTCTCCCCGCACGGCATCCACCGCGGTGGCGGCGAGCGCCTGATTCCCAGGCGAATTTAACCTCTCTCAACACGTATGAACGCTAATATCGTATTGCTGCCCGGCGACGGAATCGGACCAGAAGTGGTCAAGGAAGCCCGGCTCGTGCTCGAAGCCGTGGCCAAACGCCATGGCCACCAATTCACGTTTACCGAATATCTATTCGGTGGCTGCGCCATTGATGCCAAGGGCACGGCGATGCCGGATGAAACGCTGGCAGCGTGTAAAGCGGCGGACGCGGTGTTGCTCGGTGCCGTCGGTGGTCCGAAGTGGGACAATCCCGCGGCCAAGGTGCGTCCGGAGCAGGGCTTGCTCGGTCTGCGCAAAGGCATGCAGTTGTACGCCAATCTGCGCCCGGTGCGGCCGTTTCCCTCGCTGGAGCACGTTTCGCCGCTGAAACCGGAACGGATTCGCGGCGTGGATTTCCTCGTGGTGCGTGAATTGACCGGAGGGCTTTATTTCGGTGAGCGCGGGCGCAAGGGTGAAGGCGAAAACGAACAGGCCTATGATACGATGATCTACAGCCGCGCGGAAGTACGCCGCGTGGTGAAACTCGCGTTTCAGCTCGCGAAGGGCCGTCGCGGTCAGGTCACTTCCATCGACAAGGCGAACGTCATTGAATCCTCCCGCCTGTGGCGTCAGGTCGCCGTGGAAGTCGGCAAGGATCATCCCGGAATCAAACTTGAGCACCAGCTCGTGGACTCGGCGGCGATGCGCTTGATCACGCATGCGGCGCAATTCGATGTGCTCGTGACCGAAAACATGTTCGGCGATATTCTCACCGACGAAGCGGCGGTGCTCGCCGGCTCACTCGGCTTGCTGCCCAGCGCGTCGCTCGGCGACGGGACGAAGGGCGTTTATGAGCCGATTCACGGTTCCGCTCCTGATATTGCAGGAAAGGGGATTGCGAATCCCGTCGGCACGATTCTTTCGGCGGCGATGCTGTTGCGTCATTCCCTTGGCCTCGAAAAAGAAGCGGCGGCAATCGAACGCGCCGTCGCCCGTGCGCTTGAAGAAGGCAATCACACGGCGGATCTCGGTTCAAAGACTCCGCTTTCCACTTCCCAGATGGGTCAAGCCATTCAGCAACGTCTCGAATAATCACCACCCAAACCACGTCATCATATGAGCACATCCTCATCCAAACCTCTCGATACCACGCGTTATATTGCCCGGCACGTCGCAGGTCTGCGTCGTTCCGGCATTCGTGATTTTTTCGAGCTGGTGGCAAAGACCGACGGGGTTATTTCGCTCGGCATCGGCGAACCCGATTTCGACACTCCACAACCGATTCGTGACGCGGTGAAAACGGCCATGGACACGGGCAAGACGCATTACACGTCGAACCTCGGTCTGCCCGAGCTGCGCAAGGAAATCACGCGTTATGTCGAAGGTCATTTCAAGGTTGGCTATCGCTGGGATGATGAAGTGCTCGTGACGGTGGGTGTTTCTGAAGGCCTGGATCTGACCCTGCGTTCGCTGCTGAATCCCGGCGACAAGGTGATGTATCACCAGCCGTGTTATGTTTCCTACGCGCCTTCCGTTGAACTGGTCCATGCGGTCGGCGTGCCGGTGGCGACCAACGCCGGGGATTTGTTCTCACTTGACGCGCCGGCGCTTCAAGCCGCCTGGCAGCCCGGCTGCAAACTGCTGCTCCTGAATTTGCCCTGCAATCCGACGGGCGGCGTTTGCTCGAAGGAACAGCTCGAGCGCATTGCGAAATTCGCGATTGAGAAGGATCTCATTGTTGTGAGCGATGAAATCTATTCCGAACTCGTTTTCGAAGGCACCCACACCAGCATCGCCAGCCTGCCGGGCATGCGTGAGCGCACAATTTTGCTGCATGGCTTTTCAAAGGCGTTTGCCATGACGGGATTCCGCCTTGGCTATGCGTGCGGTCCGGCGCCCTTGATCGAGGCGATGATGAAGGTGCATCAATATTCCATGCTTTGCGCTCCGAGCATCAGCCAGGAAGGCGCCGTGGCTGCGTTGCGCGTGGGCGATGATGCGACCAAGTACATGCGTGATCGCTATCGCGAGCGCCGTGATTTGTTCGTTCGCCGCATCAACGCCGCCGGTCTGGCGTGTCACGCGCCGCGCGGTTCATTCTATGCGTTTCCGTCGATCACCTCGACGGGTCTGGACGAAGGAGATTTTGCCCGTCGTTTGCTGACCGAACACAAGGTCGCGGTGGTGCCGGGAACAGCGTTTGGCGATGCCGGCAAGGGTCACGTCCGCGCCTGCTTCACGGCCAATGAAGAGAAACTCACTGCGGCGTGCGATCGGATTGAACGCATGCTGAACTCCCTCCGTTCACCGGCAAAGGCTTGATCCTTCAAGGAATTGTCCGGATGTAGCAGCGGGCCTCCGTGCCTGCTGGCTCAGGTGATTGCCTCAGAACCACAGGCACGGAGGCCCGTTGGCTACGGTCGGAAAAGAAATTTAATGTAGCAGTCGTGGTAACACGGCTGGTGTTTCGCCAGCGGTCTTACGACCGCTGCTACATTTGGCGTAGGTGGCGCGCTTGCGCGCCACGTTCTCGCGATCGTTGCGTGCAAGCACGCAACCTACAGGCCTAGAAATTCAAAATATAACTGACCGTGAACACGCCGCGTCCCACGGCGGCGCTGTTGGGGACTTTGGCGTTGGTACCTTGTTTCAGATAGTTGTTTGAGCCCTTGGTGTAGGCCCAGCCAATTGTCACCTTGGAATCCTTGTTGATTTGAAACGGGGCCACCACACCGACGAGATAATAATCGCCCCAGTTTTTAACATCGGGATCCGTCCCGGCGGCGTAGTCTTTCCAGATGAAGGTCCCGGCGGTGGCGGTAAAATCGAGCTCAGTACCCGCGTCCTTCAGTGGAACGGCAAACGCAGCCGTCAATTCGGCAGTGGGCCCCTTGAGGATTACGTCGTAGTAGAGCTTGGGCGTGAGTTTTAGCGCACCGATCGAGTAGTTGAGGGCGATGTTGGGTTCGAACGTCGCCTTGTAGAAACCATCGCTCTTTTTGGCGTCCGGATAGGTGTAGACGGTAAAACCCGGCACCACGGAAATATCCTTGGCGACTTCCATCGAATAAAAGCCGTAGAAATCGAATTCCGGATCGGATTGTCCGACGACCCGGTCTTTAAGCGGGACACTGGCCCACACTCCCAATCCAAGTCCCCCCGAGTCGTATTCGAGCGATGGCTGGTAGGAGAACCCGCCCAGGCGGGTGCCGCGAAACATGTACTGGTTGACCACGGAATTGGTCAGTGACCACGAGGACGAGGGGGCGGATTCCACCGGCGGAGGGGTCGTCTGAGCTGGAAGTGAGGTCATGAGGATCAAGGCAGCCAGGCTGAGGACGATTTTTTTCATGGGTGGGAAAAGAGTCCATTAACTCAATTCATGAGAGTGATGGAAAGGAAGCATGAACTCGAGCCGCCAAAGGCTGAATGGGAGGCTATCCTGACTAGCCGGGGTAGGTCGCGTGCTTGCACGCAACGATTGGGGGAGCGAAACCGGAGCGCGGCAAGCGTGGTGCTGTCTGTACCGACTATAGCAGTGGCTATGAGGCTGCTGGTGAAGGAACCAGCCGTGTTACCACGGCTGCTACATTAAACTTTCTGAAGCGCGATCGATGCGCGCAGAATAGTGCTCCAGGCCAAGAAAAAGCCCCGTGCGGAAACCGCACGGGGCTTGAAGGATCAAACTGGGAAGGACGCGCTCAGACGGCGGCGTCGCCGTGCTCGTCCGTGCGGATGCGAAGCACATCCTCGAGTGGCAGCACGAAGATTTTGCCGTCGCCAATCTTTCCGGTTTTGGCGCCCTTGGCGATTGCTTCGACCACCTTTCCGGTCATGTCGTCGGAAATGGCGAGTTCGATTTTCACCTTCGGGAGGAAGTCGACCGTATATTCACTGCCCCGATAGATCTCGGTGTGGCCCTTCTGGCGGCCGAAACCTTTCACCTCGGTGACGGTCATGCCCTCGATGCCGACCTG
>JBEHXD010000198.1:0-8918 GCA_048498875.1 Verrucomicrobiota bacterium | reverse complement strand
GGCTTTGACGAAATCAACCGAGGCGATCTTCAGTCCCGGACGGGCGAGGATTGCATCGACCACATGATGAACGGTGGTGCCTCCGCCCATGGAGATGTTACAGAGCGCGAGTAATTCCGGCGTGGGTTTGCCGAGGTCATAACACTCGGTGAGCGCGCGCCGAAGCGGCATCGTGGATCCTGCCGCGGGGACGGCTTCCTCGCCATCGCTGCCGAGGGCCGCGAGAACCTCGGACACAAGCTCGGGACAATTCAGCGGGATCACGCCGAGCGCGTCACCGGCCTCGTAGTTCAATCCCGAGCCGACAAGGTCGAATTCGACGTGGTGAACCTGCTTGCCTGAACCCGGGGCGTTCAGATTGCGCGACGTGAGCAGCATCGCCGGGTAAGGATTTTTCTTCGAGTAACCGGTTTCCTTTTCCTCCGCCGCAGCGGTGGGGGCGGTCGCTGGCGCGGCGGCCGGTTCGGAACCGAAACTCCCGAGAGTGGTGTCGAGCCACTTGGTGAACGCTTCCTCGTGGTCCAGGTCGCAGTCCACGCGGGCATTCACACGGGTGCCGCCGAGTTTTTCGAGGCGCGCGTCAAAGTCCTTTCCGCACTGACAGAATTGCACGTAGTTCGTGTCGCCCAGGGCACACACGGAAAAACGCAGTCCTTTCAGGGCCGGGGCTCCGTCGGCGGCCAGCGCGGCGTGAAGTGGTTTGACCGTGTCCGGCGGCTCGCCGTCCCCGTAGGTGCTCACGATCACGAGCACGTTTTTTTCCTGCGCGAGTTGTGCGAGGGTGAAGGAGGCGAGATCGATCACTGTGGCGGCGAAACCGCGTTTGCCGGCTTCCTTGGCCGCGCGCTTGGCGAGTCCCTCGGAAGTGCCGGTCTGCGAGCCGAACAGAATCGTGAGCGACTTGAGGGTTGCGACCGGGCCGCCGGCGGGGGCGACACTGGCCGCCACGGGATTGACGGTCCCGCGTGCGAGCAAACCCGCGAGATAGCCGTTGAGCCAGGCGCGTTGTTCGAGCGTGAACGGAGCGGTATCGGGAATGACCGGGACAATGGCACTCATGAGGAGAAGAGTTCCTGCAGTTCCTTGGCGGAGTGGCGGCGGCTCCATTCGACAAAGGATTCGCCGGTTTTCTTTTTCTTCTGATACGTGCGGAGCATCTGCTCCACGAGTGCGGGCACTTCGGTGGCGTGAACCCCGCGGAAAATTTCCCGGGCGATGCCCTGTTCGTGTCCCATGCCGCCGCCGAGCACGACGTGATAACCCTCGGCTCCGTCGGAAAGTTTCGCTCCGAGGAAGCCGATGTCGCCGCAGTAGTGCTGCGCGCACGAGTGGGGACAGCCTGTGAAATGAATGTTAACCGGCGAATCGAGTTCGAGTTTCGTGCCGAGGTGCTTCATCAGCGCCACGGCGTGGCCCTTGGTGTCGGCGGCGGAGTACTTGCAGCCCTTGTTGCCCGTGCAGGCAATGATGCCACCCGTCGCGAGCGACGCTTCGGTGAAGAGGCCCGTGCGGGCGAGGTTGCGGCGCGCGGTTTCGGAAAATGCATCCGGCACGTGCGGGATGATCAGGCTCTGCCAGACCGTGAGACGGATTTCACCCTTGCCGTAGTTGTTGGCGAGATCGGCGACCTGGCGCATCTGCCGCGACGTGAGGCGGCCGACGGGGGCGCCGGCACCGATGGAGTTGAACCCGGTCTGGCTCTGGCGGTGCACGCCGAGCCAGCCGTGTTTGAGGTGCGGCCGTCGCGGTTCGCAGGCGGAGAGCGGCAGGCGCGCAAGGGGGAAGGCGAGTTTCTTCTGCGTTTCCTCGATGAATTTTTCCACGCCCCATTTTTCGAGCAGGTATTTCAACCGCGCCTTTTTGCGGTTGGTGCGATCGCCGTTTTCGTTGAAAACCCGGAGCATCGCGGCGGTGACCGCGACGCAGTCAGAGGGTTTCACGAGGAGGCCGGTGTCGCGCGCGAAATCGCCGTGTCCGGAAATACCGCCGAGCTCGAGCCGGAAATAAACGCCGGGGGCGGGCAGCACTGCTGGTTTCGGATCGAGGGTGGCCAGCGTCTTTTCGGTGATGCGGCAGGCGGTGAAACCGATGTCGTTCGTGTCCGCGGCGGTTGAGATCGAGCCGCCGTTGTCGAACGCGACATTGAACTTGCGGGGCAGTCCGAACAGGTCGCGATGGTTGAGAATATAGTGATGCAGTCCCTTCGCGAAGGGACGCACGTCGATCAGCTCGCTGGGATCGAATCCGCTGTTGGGCGAGGCGGTGATGTTGCGGACATTGTCGGCCCCGGCGCCGCGGGAGGTGAGCCCGAGTTCCTGCAGATGCACGAGAACCTTGACGAGATCGCGGGGACGAAGTTCGCGAATCTGGAGATTGGCGCGGGTCGTGATGTGCGCACAGCCCGCACCCCAGTCGGCGATCTCGGCGACGCCCCGCAGCTGCGCGGCCGTCATTTCGCCGGCGGGAATGCGCAGGCGGAGCATGAAACTGTCCTGCGTCGGCGCGACGTAGAAGAAACCGTGAAACTTGAAGCGGAAGGTATCGGCTTCATCGGGAAATTTGTCCGCGTCCGCATGCGCGACGAGTTTCTCCCAGATATCGAGTGGATTCTCGTCGTATTTCCAGCGCTCCGGCTTGCAGAGGTCGGCGAGCGGCGTGCCAAACACCGTGTCCTCCGCGGGGGCAACCGCCTGGTTGGCGACACCAGTGCCGGGCGTCGAGGTGATCAGGCCACCGGAGGTCTGTCCCACGAAGGGCACCTGCGCGGCGACGCCGGCGAGGAAGCCTTCGAGATACTGTTTTTGCTCGGGCGTGAAACCTGCGGAAGGTTCGGTGACGGGAGCGGACATGGATGAATTGGGATTCAAGTGCGGACCGGAAGACCGGAGGCGGCGGTTGCGGAGGGCTCAGAGACAGCGGAGGTCGCGGGACGGTAGGTCCAGTAGAGGAACAAACCGGTGAACAGGAAGCCGCCGACCAGATTACCGAGCGTGACGGGAATCTGATTCCACAACCACCAGTCGGAAAAGGTGACTTTGGCTCCGAGCAGCATGCCGGTCGGGATCATGAACATGTTGACCACCGAGTGCTCGAAACCCTGCGCGAAGAAGGTGATGATCGGCAGCCACATGGCCGTGACCTTGCCGATGGTTGACTGCGACGTGAAGGCCATGACCACGCCGAGGCAGACCATCCAGTTGCAGAGGACCGCTTTCACAAAAACCGTCACGAGGCCGGCGAATCCCTTGGCCGCGTAGGCCGTGGTTTTGGTTTCCGCGATGGAAACAATTTTCGCCGCGATTCCGCTCGGCGCATCGCTGCCCATGTTGGTCAACACGACGTAGAGCAAAACGCCATAGAGCACGCTGCCGATCAGGTTCGCGAGGAAAACCCAGGTGAGGTTGGCGGTCACTTGCGTCCACGAGCGGCGCCCATCGACCGCGGCGAGGGTGGTCACGGCGAAACTTCCGGTGACAAGTTCGAGTCCGAGCAGAACGATCATCACGAAACCGACCGGGAAAACGAGTGCGCCCACGAGAGGAGTGTTGGTTTGCGCGGTGGCGGTCAAAGCCAGGCTGGTGGCAAAGCCCAGGAGTGCGCCGGAAAGAATTCCACGCAGCATCAGATCTTTCACCGTGAGCGAAGCCTTGTTCTCACCGGCGGTGATCAGGTTTCTGACGAGATCGGCGGGTTTGATATAGTCCATTGGCGGATATGGTTAATGGTTTTTCGAATCACCTTCCTTTTAGCCCATTGCATGCCAACCCGCCGGCCCTGACCTATAAATCCGGTACAAAGATTTAATAAATCAAATGAACGGGATTCATGTGATGATCGGACAAAAGTTACACCGCGGCTCCGGAAAAACCGTTTTCCAAGTGCCATTCACAGCGGTTCTTACCGGGGCGAATTTTACCGGTGCGTGAGCAAATAGAGCAGCACCGCGGAAGTCAGAAAAAACAACAGGCTGACTGATTTGTAGAAAAGCAGCGGATTGCGCTCAAGCCACGGCGCATCGTGCCGAACAAAGGCGGCCACCTCGTTGGGATGCGCGAGGTCGAAGGCCATTTCCGAAAAGTTTTGATACCGGTCGACCGGATTCACGGCGAGGGAGCGCTGAATGATGGCCTCGAGCCACGGGGGAATCGCGGGATTGAGTTTGCCCGGCCGCTTGATCATTTGATCGAAGGACGGACGCTGAAAGCGCTCGATTTCGCCGTAGGGATAGGCGCGGGTAAGTACTTCGTAGAGCACGACACCGATTGCAAAAATTTCTGTTCGCTCCGAGAGCGCACCGCCTTGAAAGCGCTCGGGCGCGAGATAGCTCGGGGTTCCGGCGCGGCTCGTGACGGAAAAAATCTGGGCGGCGCTGCCCAAATCGAGCAGCAAAAACTTGGATCCGTTGGAGTCGTCCACACGGAGGATATTATCGGGCTTGATGTCGCCGTGGGCGAGGTCATGGCTCACGAGAAACTGCGCGGCGCGCAGGAGGGTCTGGGCCAGGACGATTGCGTCCTCCACGGCCAGGGGACTTTTTTTGATCGCGTCGCGCAGCGTGGGCGCTTCGACATAGTCCATGGTGTAATAGCGCAGACTCCCTTCGGTGGGAGTCTGGGCCCGGACAAAATCAGGAGACGCGATTCGCGTGGCGTTCCACATTTCGCGGACAAAACCATCACGCCGCACCTCGTCGTTGATGGCGTCGAGCGGGGGAAATTTAAGGACGTGCTTTGTTCGTTCGGGTATTTTTCCGGCCAGCCACACGCGGCCTTCGGCCTGCAGGGGGCGGATGAGTTGGTAGGAATCGATGGCCTGTCCGGCCGACAACGGGGTGATCACTTCAAAGGCCCGGTTGGGATTGGCGCTTTTCCAACCCGATTCGACGATGTCGAGCACCACGGCGCTGGCGTCGTCATTGAGCTCGGGCTTCTCCTCCACGATGCTGCGCGCGGCCGCGACGATCGTGTGGGCGCCGGCGCGGGACTTCAGCAGCTGGATCAGTTTCTCCGGCGGCAACACGGTGCTGATCCCATCCGAGCACAGCAAAATCAGGTCCCCGCTTTCAACGGTGGTCTCCCAGCAGTAGGGCTCGAGGGTGGGCGCGAGGCCCACCGCGTGCGTGAGGACGTGTTCGAGTCCCGCTTCCGTCAGCGATTGGTGCTGGCTCAGCTGGGTGAGGGTGCCCTTGCGAAACAAAAATACCGGCGAGTCACCCACATTCAGGCCCTGCAGCTGGTTGCCCTCGATCGTGATCACGCTCAGCGTGGTCACCAGTTCGGGTGCGTTGTGGCGAAGCTGGGATTCCTCATGAAGCAGACGGTTGATCTGGGAGGCGAATTCACGCAAGGCGCGGCGTGCGCTCCACGCCTGGGGCCGGCTGAGATAATAATCAACGAGCATGTCGACCGCGCGCCGGGCGGCATCGCGTCCCTCCTTGCTCGTTCCGACTCCGTCAGCGAGCGCGGCGATGACCGTTTCATCGCGCCGTTCCACCCGCCATGCGTCATCGGTGGTTCCGCGGTTTTCGCGCGCGATGCCGTGACTGGAATGGAGCAGTTTCATCGGAAAAGCACGCTGACACCCGACGCCTGGGAGCGCGAGCTGTCAGCGCGGAAATTCGCGTCAGATCCGGGCGGCGGCGAGTGCGCCCCACGTCGTACGCCAGCGGGTTTTCACCAGGCCGAGGCCAATGAGGGCCACGACGCAAAGACCGGCGAAGGTCAACAGACCGGCAAGATAGGACCCGGTGAGCCCTTTGGAGAAACCGAGTGAACTCGCGAGCAGAAAGCCGCCGATGCCGCCACCGCAACCGACCAGTCCGGTCATCGTCCCGATATCCTTGGAGAAGCGTTGGGGCAGGAGCTGAAAGACGGAACCATTGGCCATGCCGAACGAACCGCTGGCGAGAAAGAAGGCGATGGCACAGGGCCAGAGTGAATGCAGGAATGCCGCGGCTGTGAGCGAGAGACCGGCGATCAGATAGAAAATGTACAGGGCCCGAATGCCACCGAGCCGGTCGGCCAGCGCGCCGCCGATCGGACGACCGAGCGCACCGACCAGCGTGCAGAGTGCGGCCATTTCACCCGCCTGCACAGCCTTCAGGCCGAATTCCGAGGTGAAATAAATGATCAATGAGGCCGCGAGCCCCGAGAAGCCGCCAAAGCTCACCGTGTAGAAAAGACAGAACCAGTGGGCGTCCTTTTGCTTCAGCAGATCGAAATAGTCGCTGAGTTTCTTTTTCCTTACCTCCACGGGCGCTTCCCGGGAAAAAATTGTGTAGGCGGTCAGAACGAGCACCAGCGGAATGAGTGCGAGACCGAAGACGCTCGGCCATCCGTAAGCGTTGGCGAGGCGCGGCGCGACGATGGAATCGATCACGACACCGATATTGCCCGCTCCCGCGAGACCAAGGACCAAGCCCTGCATTTGCGGCGGGTACCAGCGACCCGCTTGCGGCAGGGCCACCGCAAAACTCGCTCCCGCCACTCCGAGCACGGCACCGAAGGTCAGGGCCTGGTTAAATGAATGCAGTCCCGTGAGCCACGCGACGGTCATACCGGCAATCACTACCAGCTGCGCGAGAATCCCCGTGTTTTTTGCCCCGATGCGATCGACCAGCAGGCCCAGCGCGATGCGGATGAATGCGCCGGAAAGATAGGGCACGGCGACCATCAGCCCTTTTTGCTGCGGGGTCAGGCCCAGCGTTGTGCCGATTTGCACACCCAGTGCACCCAACATGGTCCAGACCATGAAGCTGACATCGAAATAAAGAAAGGCCGTGAGCAGCGTTGGCCAGTGACCGGATTTTTTGAATTGAGCGAAACTCATGGTGATGTGCCCCACCATGAGCAGTGTTCAGGCCAATATTCGTTTTTCTACGATGAGGCCCATGAATTATATCGCTTTTTGGAATCGAAATAACTCATGGGTCCCCAGTTGCCGAAACCGGGAAAAGCAGAAAATACTTCGCGCCCCAACTACTTCCAATGGTGATACCAATTCCCCTTGGATTCGCGGCTGACCGTTTGCTGCGATTCGAAGCCGATGAAAACCCCGTCGCGTCCCGACTCGGGATAGTGGTGAAGAATCAGTAATTCACGCAGGCGCGCGAGCAGCGATGCGTCGCGTTCGAGCCGGCTTTTTTCCGCGTCCGAATTCACGCAGATCCAGTAAACGAGATGTTTCGGGTGAATTTCGTTGGCGCCGTAGTGGGTTACCCAGAATTTCTCACGTGTTTCCGCAGACATCAGCTGCTTGATGGCCTCTTCAATGCGCAACGTGACTGACTTGATGTCCTGGTGGGGAGGATTCATGAGCGGACTGGGCTGAAGAAATCTGCGAAGAAAAATCGCGATCAATTCAACAATGACGTGACCGCTTGCTCAAGTGTATCCGCCCAGCTTAGGTCAGGATTTGACGGGTTGTTTGCTGATTTCGTCAAAAATCAATCGATTCACCCGTTCCGCATAATCCACGCGCGCATCCCACAGCGCTTTTTCCTCGGCCGGCGAACCCAAACCGATCCGTCCGTGGTAATAATAAAAGAGCTCCCACTGGTAACGCTTGGCCCGGGTAAGTTTTTCGATCTGGGCCGTGGACAAGCCGGGAACAAAGACCGGATCCGAAGGCGTGCCCGAAAATCCGAGGAACTTGAAATTGCCCTCCTTGATTCTGGCGGCGACCACTTCCTGGGCGTTGGCTTTCCTAAAATCTTCGGTCTCACGAACAATTTTTTCACTGATGCTGCCCTGCAATCGGGTTTCCTCCACCGACTGGCAGCCGCAAAGAATGAGAAGCGCAGCGATGGCGATAAATTTCATGGCGGGGAAGGGAGTGGAGGAAATCAAGGTAGGGTCACTATTGTGTCGGGATGTGAGCAAAGACAGCGAAAAAAGCCTCAGGTTGCAGCACGCTGGCGAAACGTATCGGCGACTGGAAATCACGGCATTTCCCTCCGTCGCGGGAACTCCGCCATCAAAAAAAACGGCAGGCCGATCGGCCCGCCGCGATATCTGAAATGGAGATGACTTCCTTGTGATTGACCGGGCGTCAGAGATTCAATGTCAGCTGCACATAGTAGTAGCTCGCATCCTTTGAACCCACTGCGGCGAGTGACTGTTTGATGTAGTCGCCGCGGTAATAGTGGCACGCCCCGACTTCGATTTGCGCGTAGGGGCGGAAGGTCCATCCCGCTACCAGATCGACTTCGGTCCCGAGTTTATCGCTGTAAGAGGGATTGATGCGATAGCCCTTGCCCGAGCCCGGCGCATTCGTGGCGGGCAGCGCGGGGGCGAAGTTGCGCGGCACGCCGGCGACGTTGTACCAAAAGTCGGACGTCTCATCGAGAAACTGATAATGGACCTCCGCGGCCAGGCTGATGTTCGCCAGCGGCTTTGCCGTGCAGGCGAGACGGATGTCGTGCAAATTCTGCAGGCTGTTCAAATCCATATACCCATAGTGCAGGTGGGTGGTCGCGAAAAGATTTTGAAAGGTCCCGCTTTTGCCATCGGCGGAGTTTTTGTCGCCCGATGCGTAGCTGTAGACCAGCCCCAGCCGCGGCTGCCACGCCTGCTCGGTCCAAGTGTAGCCGCCTTGAACGACGACGGCGAGGGCGTCCTGCTCGAGACGCGGCGCCGCGAGGGCGGCGGCCACGGTGCTCGCGGGAAAGACCGCCGTGCGGTTGCCGAATTGATACATGAGCTCCACGCCGTAGTCCCACGGGCCGTAAGCCAGCGGCTTGGATTTCACGCGGAGGCCGGCGGTATAAAGATCCTGGGGAGCGGTGAAGCGGAACGGAGCGGCGATGCCACTCCAATCGTCAGTGACGATGCCGCGGGAGACGTTCCGGGCGAGAATATAGGTCTCGACGATTTCATTCTTCTTCCTCGGCGGGCGCTGGACCGACGTGTTCGCGTTCT
>JBEHXD010000197.1:0-8978 GCA_048498875.1 Verrucomicrobiota bacterium | reverse complement strand
CGGCCAGCCGCAGCGGCACACGCGATGCCGCGGAGCTTGAAAAGCTTGTCGGCACCGAGATCACCTGCCGCATTACGAAGCTCGACGTGACCGACGAAAATGTCGTCGTCGACCGTCGCATAGTGCTCGAGGAACAGGCTCGCGTAGACGCGCTGGGCCATACAGTCGGGTTTGAAAATAACGAATGTTCTCTGCATAGGTTTGTTGAACATACAGTTGCCGGCCCGCTTGAGAAGCCCCAATTTTCGAAACGTTATTCCCTCAGGGAACGTCGTTTGGACAGCGGACGGCAAGCCGCGTCCCAAGTTTACCGGACCCGGGGTTTACGGATCGATTGCAAAGCCGCCAGCGCCGCCTCGCGCGCCTCGCCGTGATCGACAATCGGTTGGGGATAATTTTTTCCCAGTGTCACCCCCGCACCTGCCAGCACGCCGGCCGGCGCGACCCAGGGTTGATGAACAAATTCCGCGGGCAATCTCGCCAACTCCGGCACCCACTGCCGGACATAGGTGCCCTCGGGATCGAACTTCGGCCCCTGCAGGATTGGATTAAAAATCCGAAAGTAAGGAGACGCGTCCGCGCCACAACCCGAGCTCCATTGCCAGCCGAGCGTATTGTTGGCGAGGTCGGCATCGACCAACGTATCCCAGAACCACGCCGCGCCTTCGTGCCACGAATGCCGGAGATGCTTCACCAGAAACGAGGCCACGATCATCCGCACGCGATTGTGCATCCAGCCCGTTTGCCACAGTTGCCGGAGTCCGGCGTCCACAATCGGATAACCCGTGTGACCTTTTTGCCACGCCACCGATTGACGGGAGTTTTTCACCCATGGAAATTCCGCGAAATCCTCGCGCAGAGGATGGTCCGGAGTCTGGGGAAAATGATAGAGCAAATGATACGCGAATTCGCGCCAGCCGACTTCCTTCAGGAAAACCATTCCGCCCCGGTGCGGCGGAAATATGCCGCTGGCTTTGGAGACCGATTGAATCGACGCCCAGATCTGGCGGGGACCAACTTCCCCGAAATGAAGATGGGGCGACAGCGCGGACGTCCCGCTCGTACCGGGAAAATCGCGGGTTTCGTCATAGGTTTCCACGCCCTTGCTCACAAACCGCTTCAGCCGCTTGAGCGCTTCCGCCTCACCCGGCTGCCAGACATCGGCAAATCCGGCGTCCCAGTTGATTTTAGGCAACAGCGACAACTCATCCAACTTGATGGACTCCGGCCACTTTTCCGGCGACGCAAACGTACCCGGTTTTAATTTTACCGGCGGCTCAATCGGCAGTGAAAGACAGTGTTTCCAATAAGGCGTGAACACCTGGAACGGCCCGCCGGTCTTGTTCTTCACGGTATGAGGTTCGAAAAGAAGGCCGGAATTAAGACTTTTCGCCTCCACCCCCGACTGGGAAAGCGTCGCCTTGATCGCCTTGTCCCGCGCGATCGCCGCCGGCTCATACCGGCGGTTCCAATAAACGGCCGTGGCTTTCGTGTGCTTCAGTAACGATTGCAACTCAGTGCCACTCGCACCGCGCATCAGGATCAGATGGGATCCGCGATCGCGCAACGTTTCGTCGAGCCGGGCCAGCGAATGATGCAACCACCAGCGCGAGGCCGCGCCCGGCGCCCATTTTCCCTCTCCTTCGTCATCCAAAATATAGACCGGGATGATGGGCGCGCCGCGATCGATGGCCGCGGACAACGCAGGATTATCCTGGAGCCGCAAATCCTGCCTGAACCAAACGATCGTGGCCGACATGCCGGTCAGCCCGTTTAAAGCGCCTCGATATACAATTTTTCGTAAGCGGCCACCGCCTGCGTCCACGAAAAATCCTTGAGCATCGCCCGACGCTGCGTCGCAGCGTAGTTCGCCGGATCCGCGTAAAGCGTGAGCGCACGCTTCAAGCCATTGAGAAATTCTTCCTGCCTCGGCGCGAAGACGATGCCGGTGCCGCTTTCCGGCGCGACGTCGATGTCGATGACGGTGTCCACCAATCCACCCACATTGCTCACCAGCGGCACCGTGCCATAGGCCTGACTGTACATCTGATTCAGTCCACACGGTTCAAACAGCGAGGGCATCAGGAAAAAATCGGAGCCCGCTTCCACCAAATGGCTCATGACTTCATCCTGTCGCACACAGACCGCCACTTTGTCGGGCATGCTTGCGGCAAACTCGCGCAACGACGCTTCATACTTCTTTTCCCCGCCGCCCAGAATCACCAGCCGGCAGTCGGATTGAGCAAAAAATTCCTTCGCACCTAAAATCAGGTCCAAGCCTTTCGCGGGGGTGAAACGGCAAACCATGCCAAACACCGGTCCCTTGAATTTTGCCCAGCCAAACTCCTTGAGCAGTCTGGCCCGGCACAATGCCTTGCCGGCGAGGTCATCGACGCTGTATTTCGCCGGAATGCTGGCATCGACCTTCGGATTCCACACCGCGGTATCGATCCCGTTGAGCAATCCGTGCAGATCCTCCAGGCGCGTGCGAATGACGCCATCCATGCCGTTGCCGAATTCAGGGGTTTGAATTTCCCGGGCGTACTGCGGGCTGACGGTCGTGACGCGATCCGCATACATGATGCCGCCTTTCAGCATGCACATCTGGTCGTAGTACTCCAACCCGTCGATCGTCATCAACTCCTCCGGCAGATTGGCCAGAGCGAAGGATTTCCGCGGAAACACGCCCTGATAGGCGATGTTGTGAATCGTGAAAACCGTTTTGAGCGCGAGCGTGAGTTCGTAGCGACGTTCCGCTTCGCGCAGGAAAAGGGGCAGCATGCCGGTCTGCCAGTCGTGACAATGCACGATGTCGGCCTTGAAATCCGTGAGACGCAGCAATTCGACCACCGCTTTTTGGAAAAAGATGAACCGCGCATCATTGTCGTCGTAATCGCGCTCACCCGTCCAATATGGCAGTTTGCGATCAAAAAATTCCTCGCGGCAAATGAGGTGAAGGGTGACGCCCGGCCTGGGATTCAATGTGTAAACGTCACCCGCCAGGAAGGAATCCCCCATTTCGATCTTTAATTTGTGGCTTTGCGTCGCTCCCGTCGCATGGGGGCCGTCGAGCACGGAACGATAGCCGGGGATAAAAACCGCGATTTCATGCCCCTTGTCCGCCAGCGCGCCCGCGAGGGCGGCAACGGCGTCGGCGAGCCCGCCGGTTTTGATGTACGGAAACATTTCACTGGCGGCATGCACAATTCGCATGTTGCAAAGATACAAACTCTGGCGCATGGTTCCACTAGAAAATCCCTGAACGACAGTATGCCGCGGCAATTTTGCCGGGCCGCCCAGGGTTCTTACATGAGTTATTCAGATCGTATTATATCGCATTTGCAGCGCCGTGGCTACGTGCCAACCGCCGCCGATGCCATCGCCAAACAATGGCGTTTAAATCCCAAAGCCCGCCGCAAATTCGCCCAGGACGTTGAAACCCTGGTGAGCGCGGGAAAAATCGCCCGCATCAAAGGCGACCGGCTTTGCATCCCTCAGGAAGCGGATCTCGTCACGGGGAAAATCAGTTTCCGTCAAAAAGGGTCCGCGATGGTTTCACCGGAAACCAAAGTGACCGAGCCACGCAAGCCTGCCATCTACATCGCCGGCGAAGACACCGATGTCGCCTTGCAGGGCGATACCGTAATCGTGCGCCTGCGTTCACCCAAGGAACGTGATTTTCCGCACTTCTTGAAACCGGGCGAACAAGCGGGGCGCGTCATCAAAATTCTCCAACGGGGCACCGCGACCATCACCGGCACGCTGCAACGGGGTCGCACTTACTTTTATGTTTCGTCCGACGATCCACGGCTGAGTCACGACATCATCGTCGCAGATCCCGCGAAGGGAGGATTGAAACCGCCCGCGATGGTCGGCGACAAAGTAGTGGTTCGACTCAACGAGTGGACTGATCGTCATCAAAATCCCGACGGGGTGATTATCGAGAAACTGGGCCGGACGTTTGAACCACGCGCCGAACTCGCGGCGATTTATCACAAATACAAGCTCACACCGGTTTTCCCACCTGATGTGGTCCGTGAAGCCGCTGCGTTGCCCGCAGTGGTGGGCGCCAGTGACCTCGCCGGACGGAAGGATTATCGCGATATTCCGACGTTCACGATCGATCCCGACGACGCCAAGGACTTCGACGATGCGCTGTCGATCGAATATCTCGACAACGGCGACGTCCGGGTTGGCGTCCACATTGCCGATGTCAGCCACTACGTGAAGCCCGGCACCGCGCTCGATCGCGAAGCACAGGATCGGGGCAACTCCACTTATCTGGTCGGCACTGTTGTCCCCATGCTGCCGGAAAAACTTTCAAACGGACTTTGTTCGCTGGTGGAAGCGCAGGACCGGTTGACCAAGGCTGCCATTTTCACCTTCAGTGCCACGGGGCGCCTGAAAACGACGACCTTCGCGAACACCGTCATCCGCAGTTTCAAACGCATGACCTACAAACAGGCCTATGCGCTGATGTTTGAAGATGATTTTGAAAAAATCCGACAGCTTCCCCTGCCCGCCGCACACCAAACCGGTTCCACCGGACGTGCATTCAATACCTTGTCGGACGGTGAACTGACGAATCTGCAGAAGTGGGTTCGCCAGCTCTGGGCGATTGGCGGGAAGCTTCGCCGTGAGCGCATGGCGGGCGGCAGTCTCGATCTGGATTTCCCGGAGACAAAAATCTTCGTCGATGCCGAGGGCTATGCCGACCGGATCGAATTGATCCACAACGATGAGAGCCACCAGCTCATCGAGGAATTCATGTTGCTGGCCAACGAAGCGGTCGCGCGGCTGACGCGCACGAACCAGCTGCCCTCACTTTACCGGGTTCATGACGAACCCGATGAGGAAAAGCTCGCGGAGTTCCGGCAGTTTCTGACGACCTTCGGCATCAAGGTCGGCGACCTGATGAAGCGGGACGAGGTGGTGAAGCTGCTGGCCCTCCTGCGAAATCATCCGCAGGGCTACATTCTCCGAACGCAACTGCTTCGCAGCATGCGCAAGGCCTGTTACCGCGCGACTGCCGACGGACACTATGGGTTGAACAAACCGGACTACACGCATTTCACTTCGCCGATCCGCCGTTATGCGGATTTGGTGGTGCACCGCGTGTTCGGCACGTATCTGGTGAAACACCTCGGTTATCCGGCCGAGAGCGCCACGCCCGGTTACCGGGCTTCGCATGTCGATAATCTCGCCGAACATCTCAGCCTCACCGAAATCAACAGCACCGAGGCGGAACGCGATTCGGTCAAGGTGAAGTTGATGGAGTTCTTCGATCGCGAAGCGGAGAAGAAAAAGAAAACCCTCTTCAACGCGGTCATCACCGATGTCCGCAATCATGGGTTCTTCATTGAAATCGCCGAAGCCGGTGCCTTCGGCATGGTGCCCGTCTCGTCGCTCAAGGATGATTTCTATGTCCTGAACGGCGCGGGCTCGGCGTTTATTGGGCGAAAAAACAAACGTAAATTCGAGCTTGGGGGCAAAGTTCAGGTCGTCGTGGACAAGGTCGATCGCCAGAAACGGTTGATCGATTTCACGGTGCCATAGCCGGCGGTAACCTCCCAAAGGTGGAACGCGACCTCCGGACGCGTTAAGCAACTCCCGCGACAACACGAAGTTGTCGCCATTCAATCAAAACTGCCACAAAGGCTTCAATTGCTCCGGCTGGCTACGCGATGAATCCGTAGCTGGCACTGGCGCCGGAAATAAACGTTTCCTCACGCCAAAGCCCTTCAAATTAAAGCGAGAAATCCCCATTGAATTCGCCCCGCTGCGGAGTAAAATGGCAGCAGAAATCAACCCCTGTCGCCATGAACGCACGCCGTCCCCTGCTTTCTGTTTTCGCGGCATCCGCCCTGTGCTTTGCCGCTGTCGCTTCCGCCACGACCACCCCGATACGAATTGAGCAGACGTCCGAACCGCAATTCCCGGTTGCGTTGACGTACACGCCGATCACCTCCGGTGAAGCACGTGTGATCATCAACGTGGATGCGGACGGGAAACTGGCCGATCTTTTGGTCACCGGCTATTCCCACCCGGCTTTCGCCCAGGAAGCGGTCAACCTTTTGAAACAATGGCGCTATACGCCCGCCTCCAAGGATGGCGAAGCGATCGGCGTCAGGGTTGAGTTGTTGATGAACTTTGAATCCAAGGGCCGCATCGTTTCGATGACCGCGATCGAAACCACCGACGCATTCACCCGGCGGATCATCCCGGTCGAAATCACCCGGCGGGTTTGCCGGGCCAATGAACTCGACCATCCCATCGAAGTGCTGCACGCGGAAAGCCCGATGCATCCCGGCAAGCTGGAGCAGGCAACGGAAACGTCCGGTTCCACCCTGGTGGATTTCTATGTCGACGAAAACGGGACCGCCCGCATGCCGGTGGTGATTGAAACCACCAATGCCAGTTACGCCCAGGCCGCGGTCGGCGCCCTCGGCCAATGGCGGTTCTCCGCTCCCACCAAGGCGGGAAAACCCGTGGCGGTACGGGTGCTGCAGCGATTTGTTTTCCCGACCGAGTCCTGAGTGGGTTTCAGAGTTTGCGCGGTCGTGCCTGCGTAAACTTGCCTTTCCATGACTTCGGATTCTGGTTCAGGCACGATGAAAAATTACTCCTTCGCCGAGCAGCTCCACGCGCTTTATACGAAAGCCTGCAAGCAATATGCCGCCGGACAACGCGGCTCCGACAAATATTTCAGCGCAGAAGAAACCGCTTTCCTGTCGGCCAACGGGCTGACTCCGCAGCACCTTTATGACTATGCGGAAGACGAAACGAACGGCGGCGAACCGGGCTGGGACAAGGCCATTGCAATCGAGATGATCCGCCGCGATTACTTTTTTAACGTTCAGGAAGGCAAAGCCTCTGGCAAGACTCTCGATGAATCAAAGCTTCCCGCCAAAACCGACGCCGTGAAGGGAATCAGCTGGCTGCCGCGACTGATCCCCAAAGCGAAGGCGAAACTCCGCGGGGAATTGCCCCTCTCACTGATGTACTGCTGCGGCGGGGATCGGCGCTTTTTTCAGGAGCACGACATCAACCCGGCGGAATTTCTCAGCATGGTGTGGCGCAATGAAACCAACGATGGGGCGATCGTGGATTGGGTGCTGAAGCGCAAAGCGCGGTAACCCGCTTTAGCGCGGGGCGTCTGCGCTACAGATTCCCGCGCGTCAGTTTCAGATCCCGCGACGGCACTTGCCGTCAGCGGGAATCCGACGGAGGAAGTTTGACCTGAAACCCGCCCGAGACATGATCTTCTCCCATGCCCCACTATACCCTGACTGTGAATGGCCGGGCGCGCACGGTGGACGTGCCGGCGGATACCCCCTTGCTTTGGGTTTTGCGCGATAGCCTCGACCTCGTCGGCACGAAATATGGGTGCGGACTTGGTCTTTGTGGCGCGTGCACCGTCCACCTGGACGGCGCAGCGGTCCGGTCGTGCCAGCTTCCCGTCGCCAGCGTGAGCGGATCAGTCACGACCATCGAAGGCCTCGCGCCCGACGGTTCGCATCCCCTGCAAAAAGCCTGGTGCGATCAAGATGTCGCGCAATGCGGTTACTGCCAGGCCGGGCAGATCATGAATGCCGCGGCCCTGCTTAAACAAAATCCCGCTCCGGACGATGCCGCCATCAATGACGCCATGGCCGGAAATATTTGTCGTTGCGCCACGTATCTCCGAATCCGCGCCGCCATCAAGGACGCCGCGAGCGCGGCTCACGCGGGAGGTGTCCGATGAAACCCGAAGTCCTTTTCGCCGATTCACCGGCGTCGCGAGCGATTGATCGGCGCGATTTCATCCGCATCTCCGCCGTCGCCGGTGGCGGTCTTGCCATCGGCCTTTACCTGCCCGGTTCGCTCAAGGCTGCCGAGACGACTGCATCGGTGACGGGTGAAGCCGCAAAAATTTTCGCCCCCAATGCCTTCATCCGGATCACGCCGGATAACCTCGTGACGATCGTCGCGAAAAATCCCGAAGTGGGACAGGGAGTGAAGACGTCTTTGCCCATGATCGTCGCCGAGGAGCTCGGCGCAGATTTCTCGAAGGTGAAGATCGACCAGGGCACGCTCGATCCGCAGGTGGGCCCGCAGTTTGCCGGCGGCAGTCTGTCCACTCCGATGAATTATGAACCGCTGCGTCGCGCGGGCGCGACGGCACGAACCCTTTTGATTCAAGCGGCGGCCCAAACCTGGGATGTTCCCGCCGCTGAATGCGTGGCCGAAAAAGGCAGCGTGGTTCACCGTTCCAGCGGACGAACGCTGACCTTTGGCGAACTGGCGACCAAAGCCGCCACGTTGCCCCTGCCGGACGAGAAGACTCTCGAACTGAAAAAAGTGGAGGATTTCAAACTCTTGGGATCAAGAGTGAGCGGGGTGGACAATCCCGCAATCGTCACCGGCCAACCGCTCTTCGGAATCGATCAGAAAATCGCGGGCATGGATTACGCGGTATACATCAAATGTCCGGTGTTCGGCGGCAAGGTCGCCTCCGCGAATCTCGATGAGATCAAGGCCATGCCGGGGATTCGCGACGCTTTTGTCGTGGAAGGCACGACAGATTATTTTGGCCTGATGCCAGGTGTCGCCATTGTCGCCGATTCCACGTGGTCGGCGTTCAAGGCCCGGCGAAATCTCAAGGTGGAATGGATCGAAGGCTCCGGAGCGAAGGACAGCAACGCGAGCTACGAAGCGGCGGCCGATCAACTGGCCACCCAACCCGGGCAGGTTCTGCGCAATGACGGCGACTTCGATCAAACGATTGCCACGGCGGCGCACGTGGTCAGTGCCCGGTATCATTATCCTTATATTCATCACGCCACGCTCGAACCGATGAATGCCACGGCGAAGCCCACTGGCGACGGAGGCATGGAGATTCTCGCCCCGACGCAGACTCCGGGCGATGCCCAGGAAATCGCCGCGAAAGTGTCGGGGATTCCCAAGGACAAGATCAAAGTCCACTTCACCCGCATCGG
>JBEHXD010000196.1:0-8983 GCA_048498875.1 Verrucomicrobiota bacterium | reverse complement strand
GTCGATGAATCTGAAGATGCCGGCACCGGCCACTCCACTAACTGACGGCACCAACTACAATACCAGTGTGCAGGCGGCGATGCAGGCCTGGAATGGGTTGCTGGGAACGCTGCAGTTAAACGGGAACATTCAGGTAGAGGGAAAAGCCACAAATGGCAATGGCGTGAATGAGATTGTGATGGACAGCACCGCCGGCGGGAGCGCGTTTGGCACCAATACGCTCGCGGTTACGCTTTCGTATTCGCAAGGGGATGTCCGGGTTGAATCCGACATTATTTTCAACACCGCTTTCACGTGGGATTCTTATCGCGGAGCACGCAACGGTCGCACCCCGATCGACATTCGGCGCGTGGCCATCCACGAGCTGGGCCACGTCCTGGGACTTGATCATCCGGATGAAGCGTCGCCTCCGCAGACCGTCAACGCCATCATGAATAGCAAAATCAGTAATATCGATACCATGCAGGCTGACGATATTGCCGGAGCACAGAGCTTATATGGATCGCCGGGATTTGTTCCTGCCAACAATAACTTCGCCAACGCTGCGCTCATCTCATTTAGCGGTTCGTCGACTCAGGTTACGGGCACCAACGTTGGTTCGACCAAGGAAGCCGGGGAACCAAATCACGCGACCAACACCAATGTGCATTCAGTTTGGTGGAAATGGATCCCGGCCTCCAGTGGATCGGTTACCATCACCACTCTCGGCAGTAATTTTGATACGGTTTTGGGCGTTTATACCGGTGCGAGCGTTTCGACACTGACCCAAGTGGCCGCCAATGACGACGTGGAGCCTCCCACGTCATCCAATGGCTCCAATCCCAATCGCATTCGGACCAGCACGGTGACTTTTTCGGCTTCGGGCGGCACCACTTATTATCTTGCGGTCGATGGCTGGGATGGGGCCATGGCGTCGATTGTTTTGAATTTATCAGTGACCGCTTCGGGCGGAGGCACACCTCCGAGCATTACGGTCCAGCCTTCCAATCAAACCGCCACTCCGGGCGGCAGTGCGAGCTTTACGGTGACTGCGGCCAACAATCCGGCCACCTACCAATGGTCGTTCAACGGGGCAGCCATTTCCGGTGCGACCAGTGCGACGTACACCTTGTCCAATGTTCAATCGACGAACGCAGGTAACTATCAGGTGGTGGTGGGCAATGCCTCCGGCTCGACCACCAGCGGCATCGCCAAGCTTACGGTGTTGAGCAGCGCCTTGATCAGCGAAACGGTCACGAGCGGCCATGATGTCGCGTTCTCCGCCTCGAGTACCAATGATATTCAGTGGCAGGTTTCGACCGATGGGGGAACCACCTGGAGCAACCTGTCAAACAATGGCACCTACCGCGGGGTGAACACGAACACCCTCGAGATTACCGGTGCAACTCCGGCGCTGAATGGCCAGCGTTATCGTTATGTGGATACAACGCTGGGGGGAACCAGCACCAGCAACGCAGCCATCCTGACGGTGGCCCAGGCATTTTTCCCGTTTCCAGTCGGCATCGCGATGGATGGCTCGGCCAATCTTTATGTGGTGGATACGTCCGCCGACATTATTCAGAAGATAACATCCACCGGATCGGTGACGACCGTCGCTGGAACCGCCGGACAGACGGGCATCGCGGACGCCACCGGCGCGGCTGCCCGGTTCAATGATCCCAGCGGGGTTATTTCCGCGAGCGACGGCACTCTCAGCGTGACCGATAACGCCAATGCCACGATCCGTCGCATAACTTCCACCGGAGCAGTCTCCACCCTCGCCGGTTCGACCTCTGCTCGCGGCAACACGGATGGGACCGGAAGCGCGGCAACCTTTTCTTCCCCCCTTGGAATCGGGCGGGACGCAGGCGACAATTTGTATGTCGCGGATTCGACCAACAATACCATTCGCAAGATAACGTCGGGCGGGGTGGTATCCACGCTGGCGGGAACCGCCGGCGCGACCGGCTCCGCGGACGGCGCGGGTGCGGCGGCGCGATTCAATCATCCCACCGGGCTTGCCGTCGATGGCGCAGGCAATATTTTTGTTTCCGATTCGACCAATAATACCATTCGGAAAATTACTTCCGCCGGTGTCGTGTCCACCCTGGCGGGAGTTGCCGGGGTGATGGGTTCCGCCGACGGCACGGGATCGGGAGCGCTGTTCAATAATCCCGGAGGCCTGTCCGTCGATGGTTCGGGAAATCTCTATGTGGCGGACACCGGCAACTCCTGCATCCGTCAGATATCTCCGACCGGGGTTGTGAAACTGATCGCCGGATTGCCGGGCGTCGCAGGGCTTAAAGATGGTGTTGGTCCGGATGCCTGGTTCAACCAGCCAAAGGATGTCGTGGCCGACAGCGGCGGCGTGCTTTATGTGGCGGATACGGGTAATGCCACCATTCGCAAAGTCACGTCGGCTGGTACGGTGAGCACGGTTTCCCTGACTCAGGGCAGTACCACCACGACCACTCCGCCGCCCACCACCACGCCGACGACTCCGACTGCGCCTACGTCCAGTTCCAGCGGTGGCGGCGGCGGGACGATGAATGGAGGGATTGCCATTCTGTTTGCAGTGGGTTGCCTTGTGCGGTGGAGCTTCAAGAAAAACTAACCCGGCCCCAGTGCATTCCCTGGATGACACTGCTGCTGGCGGTGGCAGCCGGGGTGGCGTTGATTTCCGAGCCGGTGGCACGCGCGCTCATCTACGACCGGGTGCTGATTTTTCACGGGGAAATTTGGCGGATATGGACCGGTCATGTCGTGCATTTTGGGACGAGCCATTTCATTTGGAATCTCGCAGTGTTTTTGCCCGCAGGCTGGTGGCTCGAACGGCTGTGGCCGGGGATTACGCGCGGATACTATCTGGCTTCGCCGTTGATCATTTCCGCCGCGATGCTTGCTCTGGATCCCACGCTTGGGCGTTATGCCGGCCTTTCAGGCCTGGCCACGGGCATGCTCGTGTTGCTTTCTGCGCTGCAACTCGGCCGTCGATCGGAAGAACCCGCCTGGTTTTGGCTCAGTGTCTTGTTGCTGGTTGCAATCAAGATCGGCGTGGAACTTTTTACGGGAGCTCCGGTGTTTGTCAGCGGCTTCGGGGACATTCGCACCGTTCCTCTGGCTCACATTTTTGGCATCGTCAGCGCGGTGGGGTTCTGGTTCGGCGCCAAAATCACTGGTAATACCGTCCCGGGCAGCCGGACAACACCGGATTGGGATCAATGAAAGCTGGCGCTCACCTGCAGCACTGCGGATACGATGGCGTACGCGATAAAACCGACGAACGAAAAGGCGAACAGCAACACGGTGCTTGAAATGACCGTCGTCAGCCCTTGCAGGCGGCGCGTATGCATTTCAGCATAATTGCGGGCTATGTCCCGCAAACAGGGGGCGAGCTGGCCGGTGCTTTCACCCACCGCCAGACGATCCAGCACCAGATCGGGCATGTAACCGGTGCGGGAAAGGGAAACTGAAAGGGTTTCGCCTTCCAGCACGCGGTCGGTGGCGGCGCGCAGCGACGCCTGGACCGTGCGATTGTCCACAGTCCGCTCGGTGAGCCGCAACGCTTCCGCGGGGTTGATGCCGTTCTGGAGAAGTACCGCCAGGGTTTGGGAGAAATTCAACAGGGCGGAATCAATCACCAGACGGTTGACGGCGGGTAACTTTACCAGCCATGCATCGGTGATGGTCCGCCCCGCATCAGTGTGCCGCCAGCGCCACAGCAGGAGCGCACCAAATACAATCAACGGCAAAATCACGATGCCGTAACGCAAAAGCCACTCGGCCGATGTCACCAACAGCTGGGTTGCGAACGGCATTTTGCCTCCGAGGGAGGTCAGCAACGCTTTCAGCCGTGGCATTAGAAATACGACGAAGAAAACAATGACCCCAAAAGCCACGAGGCAGACGAATACCGGATAGATGAGCGCGTTGGTCAGTTTTTGCCGCAAGGCCCGTTGTTCGGTATGGTGGGAGATGAGACGCTGCAGGACTTCATTGAGGCTGCCGGTGGCTTCGGCCGCCCGCACCAGGCTGATGGTTTGCCGGTCGAAAACACGGGGCATCTGCTCCATCGCTTTTGAGAGGGGCTGGCCTTCGCTCAGACGTTCCCACACCGCGGCACTCAAACCACGCAGTTTTTTGTCTTTCAGCCGGAGCGCGAGCAATCTTACGGCCTCGCCGGCGCTGAGTCCGCTGCCGGTCAACTCGGATAGCGCCTGCAAGAAAGGCAGGAAATGCGCCCGGGAAAACTGGCCTTCACCTCCACCGGTGACCAGGGACAAGGCATCGTTTTTTGCGGCAGGAGCCGCCGCTTTGGCCAGGGACTTTCCTCCGGCACCCAGTTCATTCAATTGTAACGGGCGGAGACCCCGGGCGGCAAGCAGTCGCAGGGCCTCTTTGCGGGAAGACGCGGTTACCTCATCGGACGAGCTGCGACCTGAAGCATCCCGCGCGCTGTAAGCAAATCGTGGCATGATCAGGTTTCGGATGAAACATTGATAACCTGCAGCACCTCTTCAAGAGTCGTAAGTCCCGCGCGGACCTGGTTCCAGCCGGATTGGGCGAGGGTGTGCATGCCCTGCTCGCGAGCGCACTGGACGAGTACGCGGGTCGGTTCGCGTTTGACGATCAAATCGCGAAGTTCGTCGGTCGGACGGAGAATTTCGAAAAGGCCGACGCGTCCGCGAAAACCGGTTTTCCGGCAACGGTCGCAACCGACGGCCGAGGGCAGTTCGGTAATTCCTGCCGCATCGGCAGGTTCAATCCCAAGAATCGAAATGGCATCCTGGAGTTTGATCGGATTCACGGGTGCCGGCCGGGTGCAATGCGAACAAAGGCGCCGCACGAGGCGTTGGGCGATGATCAACTCGAGCGCGGAGGCGGTCAGGAACGGTTCGATGCCCATGTCCACCAGACGCGTGATCGCGCCCGGGGCGTCGTTGGTGTGCAGGGTGGAAAAGACCAGGTGACCGGTGAGCGACGCGCGAATGGCGATATCCGCAGTTTCACGATCGCGGATTTCACCGACCATGATGACGTCGGGATCCTGGCGGAGAATATGGCGGAGCGCACTGGCGAAGGTCAGGCCGATTTCCGGCCGGACTTGCAGCTGGTTGGCGCCGGGTACCTCGTACTCGATCGGGTCTTCGACGGTGACAATGCGCAGATCGGTGGAATTGATCTGACGCAAAAACGCATTGAGTGACGTGGATTTTCCGGAGCCGGTGGGGCCGGTGACCAGAATGATGCCGTGCGGGTAGGCGAGGACTTTTTTGATCTGCTGCTGGTCGGCTTCGCTCATGCCGAGGCCTTCCATGGTGTAGGCCACGCGTTTTTGATTCAGCAAGCGCAAGCTCACGCTTTCAGCGTAGATGGTCGGAATCGTGGAGACGCGAATATCGAGCGAGTTGCCACCCACGCGGAAATTGATGCGTCCATCCTGGGGCAGGCGTTTTTCGGAAATGTTGAGGCGCGCCATGATCTTCAGACGTGAGATGATCGCGTCCTGATAGCGCAAAAGATTTTCCGGGACCGGCACGGGGACCAGCAGGCCGTCGACACGATAGCGGATGCCGAGCTGGCCCTCCTGTGGCTCAAAATGGATGTCCGTGGCGCCGTCTTCGATGGCTTGGGTGATGACGTCGCTGACGAAGCGAACCACGGCGGCATCTTCGTCCGCTTCGACGTCGTTGGCGGAGGCCAGTCCCGAGGTCGCGACGTCCGAATCCACTTCCTCGTCATCCAGACTGCCGGCCCCGACGCCATAGTGGTCGAGGATGAGTTGTCCGACGCGCTCGGCCGGGGCGAGATGCCAGTGGATTTGCCGCGAGGTGAACGTGGCAATCCAGTCGATCATCAGGTCGTCGGGGGGCCAGGGCGTGGCCAGGTGAAGTTGCTTTTCGTTCGAACCGGCAACGGTGAGCGGAACGATATGAAAATCGCGTACGAGACGCGCGGGCAGAATGGGCACGGCCGCCTCGTCGATCTGCAGTTCGGTCGTCACGGGCAGGCCGCTGCTCTCCGCCAGCTCTGCCCGGGCGTCGGCTTCCGTGACCTTCAAGGCTTCCGCGAGCACGAGCGCCCGGCGGGCACGGGGGGCTTCGCTGATTCCGGTGCGTTGTTCGGCAGTCAGGCGTTCCGCAAAGGGTGCGGCGAGCAATTCGTTGTCAGCCTGCATGGGATCAGGGACCCTTGGGCAAACTGAGCGTTTCCCTGATGTCGTCCCGTTGCTTCTTGGGCAACTGATCGACCTCATTGAGCGCAGGCACGTTGTCGCTGTCGGTGGCGGTGAGAATGGTGGGACGCAGGAAAAAGATCAGTTCATCCCGCTGGGTCCGGTGGGTCCGGGTTCCGAACAAGTCGCCGAGAATCGGGATCGGGCCCAGGCGGTTGGTGCTTTTCACGTTGGACCGCTTCTGGAGGCCGCCCAATACCAGGATCTCGCCGCTTTTCGCAGTGATAAAGGAGGAGGTGGTGCGTTTCAGGATGATGTTCTGCTGGTTGCCATCAATGGTCACCGGATCGCCGACATCGCTGATTTCCTGTTTTAAATCCAACTGCACCGAACCATCGTTGCCGATGAGTGGCTTCACGGTGATGGTGATACCGACTTCCTGCTGGGTGATGCTGGAAGTGGTATAAGGATTGGAGGCACCGACCGAGGCGTTGGACGAGGTTGATCCGGTGATCGTGGGAATGGTTTCACCGACAAATATCTTCGCTTCCTTGTTATGAGTGGTGCTGATCGTGGGACGGGACAGGATGGTCGTGTTACCTTTGCGGGGAGTGGTTTTGATCGTGAGAATCGCGTTCAGTCCGTCGACCAGCGTGGCGTAGTTGACTGATCCGGTGGTCGCGGAGGTGGAGGGTAAGCCGGAGACATCGGTGCCGGACCCCGAGGCAACGAGGCCGGTCAATTTGCCATTGGACACGCGCAATCCGAGGCTGTCGATGCCCGAGGTGGAGTTGTCGCTGAGGGTCACTTCTGCGATGACTATTTCAATCCGGACCTGGGCGAGGATGATGTCGACCTTGTCGATGAGTTCCTTGATGAGCCGCAAATCATCCACCGTGCCAGAAGCGACAATTGAGTTGGTCCGTTCGTCAGGAAAAATCGTGAGCAGGGTGCTGAATTGATTGGAACTCAGGTCGACGCCCTGGCTGGCAAGGGCTGAAGCCAGGGACGGGGTAGCTACGGGAGCTGGCGCCGCAGGAGTGGCGGCGGCAGGCGGTGCGTTTGGGGTGATTTGCTGGGGCGGTCGAAGCACCGCGTCCTGACCCGCCGATTTGGCGGCGTTATTTTGCCCGGTAATCAAACTGGTGAGCAGTTGGGCTACATCTTTGGCCGCCGCATGCTTCAACTGGATTACTTCATTCCGGGTGTTGGTCTCGGATTTCACATCCAGTTTCGCGATCAGCTCGTCGAAAAAGATATACTGCCGGGGATCGGCGATCAGGGCGATCTGGTTGGTGCGGTCGTCCGCGTTGAAGACGGTGTTTGTGCCCAGCTGGGTCTTGAGCTGGCCGCCCAAGATGGTGTTGAGCTTGTTCACAATGTCGCTCGCCTTGGCTCCGTTTTGGATTTGGTAGAACTTGACGGTCAGTCCGCTGAGGCTGGGCTGGTCGAGCTTGGCGATCAGACTTTCGACGCGCTGAAGATTGCTGATGGAATCCGTGACCAATGCCGAATTACCCTTGTCGAAGATAACCGGTGGACTTCCCGCCGCGGGATTGAGCAGACCCTGAATCTGGGGCATCATCTCGGTGACGCGGAGAAACTGCAGGGTGAACAGCTTGCTGGCGGTGCGGCCACTGGGCGGGAGATTCAGGGTTGAACCTTCAATAAATTCGGGCGCCTCCGACTTCACCATGTTGAGCGCGGTGGCCTTGAGGAAACGGTCGCCGAGTGGGGTGATTGCGACCCCGTTAAGATTCAGCTCTGTTTCCAAGCCTTGGATGGCGTCTTTCTTCGAAATCTTCTCCTTGAAGTTGATCGAGATCGTCGCCTGGGGAAGATTTTGCGGGCGGAGCAGGATTTTTCCGGTCCAGCGCTCAATCAATCCGAGAACGGAATCGATGCTGTCCCCCGGCATGTTTAAAGGGCCGACCATTTCCTCCCCGGGTGCCACTGCGGGCGGTTGCGGCGAGGGTCCGGTGCCCGCACCCGGCTGAAACGAAGGGGTGGGCTGAGGTGAAACCGGGATGGGCTGGGCAACGGCGGCAGCGGCAATTAAGGCCAACGCCGGCAGGATGCGGACAAAAGGGGCGAAATGATTCATGCGCTGGTTGGGGCAAACAAAAGTTGATGGTACTGTTGATCAAGCCCGCTTTGGTTAAAAAAGCTGCTTATCATGGGCTTGGCAAGCCGGGGGAATGATTGGCTGAAAGTAATTCCACCTAGACCCGCGCTTCGCAAAATTGTGCAAAGGAATCTTCAGGCCGCCCGCTGGGCTCAGCAGGCCGCGGTCCGACCATTTTACCGGGTTGGTCCGGCTTTAACCACCGGAGTTTGGTTCACCACGGTGGTGGAGGCGGCAGGCGCGGCGTTCTGCATGTTGGCCCGCATTTGCTGCCGCAGCTGCGCACTGGCTTGCTGCTCCTGCTGCAAGCCTTGGAGGGCGGACATCTGCTGGGAGGATAGCACCCCCTGTGCGCGATTAATGGTATCGTCAGTAATGTTTGGACCACCACCGAAAAACATCCCCGGGCCACCCGCGCCGGCGAGGGCGGCACGTCCGCTGTTATTCTGCTTTGTCGGGCTCGTTTCCGCCAGAATTTGCACCATTTGTTGCGATTGTGTGTCGGAAAGCGGCGTCGAGGAGTAGCTCAACCGTTGCTCGAGCTGGTTGACCAGTGCCCGCTGCGGTTGGGTTGCCTCATAGTTTTGATATTGCGAATACGCGGCATCTCCCAGAGTGGCTCGTATATTGTTGTCGACCTCGTTCTGGGCGTTCTGCACGAGATCGCGAATCTGATCGCGATTTTCGCGTCCCGTCAGCCCCTC
>JBEHXD010000195.1:0-9022 GCA_048498875.1 Verrucomicrobiota bacterium | reverse complement strand
CGTGCGGGCCCAGATCCTCATTGCCCAGGGCCACTCCTTGTTTTCACCGGAAGTGGGCATGCCGCCCCAGGCGGAGGTTCCACGCAACGGCTACGCGATCCAGTGTCGCATCACCACCGAGGATCCGGAGAACAAATTCATTCCCGATTACGGCCGCATCCTTGCTTACCGCTCACCCGGCGGATTCGGCGTGCGCTTGGACGGCGCCATGGGCTTCGCCGGCGCCGTCATTACGCCGTTCTACGACTCGATGCTGGTGAAAAGCATCACCAGTGGTCCCTCCTACGAAAGCGCGATGAAACGCGCCCTGCGCGTGTTGAGCGAATTCCGCATCCGCGGGGTGAAAACAAACATTCCGTTTTTGGAAAACGTGCTGTCACATCCCTTGTTCCAATCAGGCCAGGCGACCACGGCGCTGATCGATACGTCGCCGGAACTGTTTGCCTTCAAGCCGCGCCGCGACCGCGCGACCAAGCTGCTCAATTTCCTCGGCAACGTCATCGTCAACGGCAACCCGCACGTCAAGGGATTCCGTCCCGAAAAAAGCTTCGCGCCCGCGATGGCTCCGCTGGCCACGGACGCGACGCCCGCCGATGGCACCCGCCAGCTTCTTCTCAAGCTCGGACCGAAGAAATTCGCCGAATGGACGCTAAAGCAAAAACGGCTGCTCGTCACCGACACCACCTTCCGTGACGCCCACCAGTCGCTGATGGCCACGCGCGTGCGGAGTTACGACATGCTGGCCTGTGCCGGCGCCCTGGCCCAGCGCGCGCCCGAACTCTTCTCGCTCGAGATGTGGGGCGGGGCGACGTTCGACACGGCGATGCGGTTTTTGAACGAGGATCCGTGGGAGCGCCTGCGGCAGCTTCGTGCCCGGGTACCGAACATTTGCTTCCAGATGCTTTTTCGCGGTGCGAACGCCGTGGGCTACACCAATTACCCGGATCACGTCGTGGCCGGGTTCGTCCATCACGCGGCAGCGTCGGGCATGGATATCTTCCGTATTTTCGATTCGCTGAACTACCTGCCCAATCTCCGCGTGGGTATGGAAGCCGTGCAGGACACCCACGCGATTTGCGAAGCCGCGATTTGCTACACGGGCGATATCCTCGACGAGAAACGGGACAAGTTTTCGCTGAAATACTATGTGAAGCTGGCGAAGGAGCTGGAGCGCATGGGAGCGCACTTCCTTGCGATCAAGGATATGGCCGGCCTGTGCCGTCCTTACGCGGCGCACAAACTGGTCAAAACTCTGCGCGAAGAAATCGGCCTGCCGATTCATTTCCACACTCACGACACGAGCGGAATTGCCGCCGCGTCGATCCTGCGCGCCAGTGACGCGGGCGTAAATGTGGTCGATCTTGCGCTCGCCTCCATGAGCGGAAGCACCTCGCAGCCGAATCTGAATTCGGTGGTGGCAGCCCTGCAACACACGCCCCGCGACACCCAGCTGGACCTCGACCAGCTCAACGTATTTTCCGATTACTGGGAAAAAGTCCGCGACATTTACCGGCCGTTCGACACTGCGCCGCGCACGGGTTCAGCGGAAGTCTACCTGCATGAAATGCCGGGCGGCCAGTACACCAACCTCCGCGAGCAGGCCGTCTCAATGGGCGTATCGCATCGCTGGCCTGAAATCGCGCGCACGTACGCCGAGGTAAACCAACTTTTCGGCGACATCGTGAAGGTGACGCCCTCCTCGAAAGTCGTCGGGGACCTGGCGCTGTTTCTCTTCTCGCGCGGCATCAAGCCCGCGGACGTCGTCAATCTGGAACCCGGCGCAATGCCGTTTCCCGAGAGCGTGATCGACATGCTGATGGGCGGGCTCGGCTGGCCCGAGGGTGGCTGGCCGGAGCCGATGTGGCGGGCGGTGCTGGGCGACAAGCGCTTCAAGGAAGCGAAAGCCAAATACTCCGCCGCATCAGCGGCGAAGGAAAAGGCCGGGAAGAAATCGATCAAGGCCGGCGGCGAGGCTGAAATGGCCAAGTTGAAGGCCGAACTCGGCGAAAAACTGAAGCGCACGCCAAGCGAAGACGAACTCTACTCGCACCTGATGTATCCCGCGGTATTCGCGGATTTCGCCAAGCATCAGCGTGAATACGGCGACGTCAGCGTGCTGCCAACCTCCGCGTTTTTCTATGGGTTGAAGCCGGGCGAGGAAATCACGGTTGAAATCGAGGAAGGCAAGACCCTGATCATCCGACTGGTGGGCGTGGGTGCGCCGGACAAGGACGGCCGCTGTGCCGTCACCTACGAGCTCAACGGCATCGCGCGCGAAGCCTTGATCGCCGACAAGGGCGCCACCCCGAAAGGCAAGGCACGGGCGAAGGCCGATCTGGCCGATCCCCTGCAGGTGCCGGCACCGATTCCCGGACTGATCGTGCTCATGACCGCGTCAGTGGGAGCGAAAGTCGCGAAAGGCGACAAGCTCTTCATGATGGAGGCGATGAAAATGCAGACCACGGTTTACGCGCAAACCGACGGCGTGATCGCGGAGGTGAACGCCGCGGTGGGCGACGCCGTGGAAGCAAAGGATCTCATCGTGAAAATGCGATCGGTGTAGTCTGCGCGCGTCGTGCGCGGTCGCCTGTTTCCCTGGGTAGGGCGCGTTATCCTTAACGCGCCGTCAGGGCTCGCGAACGCCTTGATGCAGTCGAAAAACCTGAAGCGGCGGACTAAGGATAGTGCGCCCTACCGCCACCAGTTGTGATCGAGCGAGCGCCTGAACCACACTTCTGCCGCGATATTGTCGCGCCATTCATCCCGCGGCGTGTCCGCTCAGCCAGTCGCGGTTGTCGGGCAGGGCCCGTGAGCCCTGAATCATCCGGTTGGATTTGTGAACCATGATTCCCTCGTTCATACAATCGTCCACCTGGTTTCCAGGATCTCGCGTTCTCAAGCAGATCGAGCAGTTACGCGCTACGTGGGGAAAGCAGGACGACCGGGAACGTGATTTTAACCTGATTGCGATGTATCATCGCAATCAGACCGCAAAGTTAAACCAGGTGGATGATCGCACTTGGGAAGATTTGGATTTCGATGGTTTGTTCGCCCGGATCGACCGGACCCTCACCGCACCTGGCGCCCAGGTTCTCTACCACCAGATGCGGACTTACGAGGACGACGATCAAGTGCTCGCCGAAAGAACGCGCCAGCACCGGCTTTTCCGGGACAACTCCGCTTTTCGGGAGACGCTATGGCGAAGACTGATCGATCTTAAAAAGCCGGATGCGGCCTGGATTGCTCCTCTGTTGCAGAATCCCTCGCCTGAGATTCCTGCTTATGCACGGTTGTTTTATCTCTCCAGTTTTTTTGCCGCAGCCTCGCTGATCGGAATGCTTTTCATTCCGCACCTGCTGTTGATCAGCCTTCCGCTGGTGCTGCTCAATGTGGTCGTGAACCTGACCTTTGGGAAAAAAATCACGCCTTATTTCTCCGGGTTCGCGCAGCTGACCAATCTGCTGGGCGTAGCCGGTGCATTAGCCAGCGAGCCACATCCTCACGACCTGCCCCAACTCCGTTATCTGAAAGAGAACGTCGATTTAATGTCCAAACTGCAACGGCGTTTCGGCTGGTTCGTCGGAGACCGGCAGTCCCAAGGCGAAATCGCGGAAGCCATCTACAGCTATTTGAATCTGTTTTTTCTTTTCGATATCCTCGTCTTCCTTAGTTCGCTGGATGCTCTCAATGAAAACCGTGCGCTATTGATCAGGGTACTGACTGAGGTGGGATCGATCGACGCGTCGCTTTCAGTCGCTTCTTACCTCGAAGAAAATCACGACACAATCGTGCCCGAGTTTGCCGATGGACGTCGCCTCCAGGTGGGCGGATTACGACATCCTTTGGTCCCCAAGGCTGTCGGCAACTCGTTTGAGCTGACCGCGCATTCTGCATTGATCTCGGGTTCAAACATGGCAGGGAAAACCACCTTCATCCGCACGGTTGGCATCAACCTCATTCTCGCCCGTACATTGCATTTCTGTCATGCCGGCCACGCAATTTTTCCCCGCGCGACCGTGTGCTCGTCCATCAGGCGGGAAGACCGGCTCAACGAAGGGCAAAGTTACTTTTTCGCCGAGCTTCGACAACTTAAGGAATTCGTCGATGCGGCCTCGAACGACGGATTGAAACTGTTTTTGATCGATGAGATCTTCCGCGGAACCAACACCATTGAGCGGATCGCAGCCTCGACGGCCGTGCTGGATCATCTTTCGGACCGCCAGTTCGTGCTCGTCACCACGCATGACATTGAACTGACCGAGCTGCTGACAGGGAAATTTGACATGTATCACTTCAGCGAACGTTTCGAAAACGGAGAGTGTGTGTTTGATTATCGCATCATTCCAGGTCCGGTGCGTTCGCGAAATGCGATCAAGCTGCTTGAGCTTTCCGACTATCCCAAATCGATCACGGATGCCGCCTCAGCCGTAGCCCAGACGCTCGGAGAACGCTTTGACCGAAAAAGCCCGTAACGCGGTTACCCGGATGACGGGAGCTGACAAATCCTGACAAGATTTTACGCCATCCTGACGACTTCCAACCGTGGAAGCGGCATACTGGAGACACAGAACCAATCGTCCGTCATCCCTTGCCATTCCGGCAAAAGCCTCGCGATTGAGTTCTGTATCTCGCGTGAACCCCAATACTCCACCGAAGCTCTCGTTTGCCTGTCCGTTGCCTTGGGAAAAGATGCAAGGTCCGGATCGCATGAAATATTGCAGCCAATGCGGCCACCACATTCATAACCTGTCGCTGTTAAACGCCGCGGAACGCGCCGCGTTGTTGGCCCGGGCCCAAAACGAACGGATCTGCGGCACCTACTATGTCCGTTTGTCGGGCGAATTGGTTACACCGGAAGCTCCACTCACCGCGCGGGAGCGTTCAAACGCCAAACAGTTTGGCGCGGCCATTCTTTCCGCCGCCGCCATGGCCATTGCGTCAGGATGCGTTGCCACGCCTCAGGCAACGGACTCTGCCGCGACCCAGACTCCGATTGCAGATCACAACCTGGCCGCCGCCACTGATGCAAAAGACGCCCAGCTGAAGTCCAAAGACTGTTCGACCAGCTCCAAGGATGACGAAGTGATTATGCTGACTGGTTTCTACGTTACTCCGTCTCCGCCCCAACATGTCCCGGGGCACGTGGGAAAATAAACCAAATCGTGCGAACAAGGGAGAGCCCAGTGCAGCATCGCTTACACACCGGTAGGGCGCGTTATCCTTAACGCGCCGTCAGGATGCTCAATGCGGATGACACCTTCGCCCGGATAAGTCGCTGGCGGATGCCCGGAGACGGCGGATTAAGGATAATCCGCCCCACCTCAAACCAACAGAAGGGCGGGCTTCTCGAGCAGATCCTTGACTGCCGCGAGGAATTGGGCGCCGAGGGCGCCGTCGACCACGCGGTGATCGCAGGAGAGAGTGAGCGACATCGTCTGGCCGACTGCGATCGCGCCGTTTTTCACGACGGGTTTAGTGACGGTCGTGCCGACGGCGAGGATTGCGGCGTTCGGGGGATTGATGATGGCGTTGAATTTCGTGACGCCCATCATGCCGAGATTCGAGACGCAGAATGTGCCGCCGGTGAATTCATCCGGCTTCAGTTTCTTTTCCTTGGCGCGTTTACCGAGCGGCTTGGCCTCTGCGCTGATTTGGAAAACGGACTTGGTGTGCGTGTCACGGATTACCGGCGTGATCAGACCGTCCTCGATCGCCACGGCGAAGGAAACATGCGCGGCGCTGTAGTACTGAATACCGGTGCCAGTCCACGAAGCATTGACGCCGGGGACGCGGCGCAACGCATCGGCGCTGGCCTTCAGGACGAAATCATTCACCGAAAGCTTAACGTTTTCTTTTTCGAAAGCCGTATTCAACTGTGCGCGAAGGGCGATCAACGGCTCGGCGTCGACTTCGATCTCCAAATAGAAATGAGGAATCTGGGTCTTGGCTTCGACGAGGCGCTTGGCAATCGTGGCGCGCATACCGGAAGCGGCGACGACACGATCCTGCTGGATCGGGCCGGTCTTGGCCGGCGTGCCACCCGTGAAGGAGCCGCCAGGCGCCGCGCCGGCTGCAGAGACGGATTTGAGCAACGACGGATTCGCCGCGGCGGCGAGGACGTCGGCTTTGACAATACGGCCGTGCGGGCCACTGCCGGTGATGCGCGAGGCGTCCACTTTTTGATCGGCAGCGATTTTCTTCGCGAGCGGCGAAATTTTCAGACGTTCGCCCGCGACTGGAGCTGAAACGGCAGGAGCCGGAGTCGATACTTGGGGCGCGGCGGGGGCCGGCGCCGGAGCGGCGGGAGTGGGGGCCGGCGCGGCTTCCGCTTTGGGGGCGGGCGCCTCGGCCTTTTTCTCCTCGGCTGGCGCGGCGTTTTTCGGCGCGGGCGCTGCGGGAGCTGACACGGTTTCACCGGGCTTGCCGATGGCGCACAGTCCGGCACCAATGGCGACTTGAGAGCCGGCGGGGGCAAAGATTTTCAGGAGCGTGCCGGTGAAAAACGATTCGAGCTCCATGGTGGCCTTGTCGGTTTCCACCTCGGCGAGCATGTCGCCGGCTTTGACGGCGTCGCCTTCGTTTTTGAGCCACTTGACCAGGGTGCCCACCGACATGGTGTCGCTGAGCTTGGGCATATCGATAATGTCAGCCATGGAAGAGAAAAAGTTAGCAGTGAGCGGTGAACGGTGAGCAGTAGGCGAAGCAGGAGTGCGATTACTTCAGGACGCCGAGGGCGGCGTTGAAGATTTTCTGCGGAGTCGGGAGCTGTTCCTTTTCCAAGGGCGGGCTGTAGATGGCCGGCGCGTCGATGGACGTGACGCGGCGGATCGGTGCATCGAGGTAATCGAAGGCTTTTTCCTGAATGATACAGGCAAGCATCGCGCTGACGGAGCAGAAGGGTTTTGCTTCCTCAACGAGCAGCACGCGGTTGGTCTTTTTGACCGAGGCGAGAATGGTTTCCTCGTCGAGCGGACGGATCGAACGAAGGTCGACGACCTCGGCGTTGATGTTGTGCTTTTCCTTCAGCATGTCCGCGGCCTTGAGCGCCATCTGGATGGCGCGACCATGACCGATGATGGAGATGTCCTTGCCTTCGCGGGCGACCTTGGCCGAACCGAGTGGAATCAGGTATTCTTCGGTGGGAACTTCACCCGTTTCGCCGTAAAGCATGGTGTTTTCCATGAACATCACGGGATCGTTGTCGCGAATCGCAGATTTCAAAAGTCCCTTGGCGTCGTAAGGAGTCGAAGGAACGACGACCTTGATGCCCGGGTGATAAGCGGCGATCGACTCGGGAGTATGGGAGTGCGTCGCACCGACGTTGGTGCCGCCGTTCGCGGGTCCGCGGATGACGATCGGGCAGTTGATCAACCCACCGGACATGTAGCGGATGTTGGCGGCGTTGTTAAAAATCTGGTCGAACGCCACGGAGTAGAAGCTGAAGAACATCAGCTCCATCACGGGACGCAGTCCAAGCATCGCGGAGCCGATACCCATGCCGAGAAACCCGGCTTCGCTGATCGGCGTGTCGACGATCCGCTTGGCGCCGTATTTGGCGAGGAGGCCTTCGGTGACTTTATACGCGCCGTGAAACTGGCCGACCTCTTCGCCCATGATGACGACATTCGGGTCGCGGGCCAATTCCTCGTCCATGGCGTGACGGAGCGCTTCGCGGTAGGTGATGACAGGCATGGCTAAAAATTTGAGATTTGAGATTTCAGATTTGAGATACGCGAAGGGCGGGCTCAGTCGAAGAAGAGGCTGCCGACGGATTTTTTGTCCTGCGGATTATCGACCTCCCAATAAACATCCTTCTTGATGTCCTCGATGGTGGGATAGGGGCTCTGCTCCGCAAACTGCGCGGAGGTTTCGGCCTCGGCGCGGGCCGAATCGTCGATCTGCTTGATGAGGTCGTCGTTCAGGATACCTTCCGCCACGAGCGTATTCTGATAGACCATGATCGGGTCTTTCGTGCTCTTGTACTCCTCGATTTCGCTCTTGTCGCGATAGGTGGAGTCCGGATCGGCGACGGAGTGGCCGCGGTAACGATAAGTGCGGATTTCCAGCACACTGGGCTTGGATTGATCGTGGGCTAGTTTGAGCGCCTTGCTGACCTTGTCGCGAACCTCGTAAACATCATGGCCGTTTTGAACGATCGCCCAGTTCATGCCGTAACCGGCGGCACGTCCGGCGAGGTTTTCACCCGCGGAGGAACGCTCCTGGCTCGTACCCATGGAGTAACCGTTATTTTCGATGATATACACGACCGGCAGATCCCAAAGCGCCGCGAGATTGTAGGATTCGTGCACCGCACCCTGATTGACTGCTCCGTCGCCCATGAACGCCAGGCAAGCGCCCTTGATGCCCTTATATTTCAAGGCATAGGCGATACCGGTCCCCAGCGGAATCTGGCCGCCGACGATCCCGTGGCCGCCCCAGTAATGCCGGCTCGGGTCAAAATAGTGCATCGAGCCGCCTTTGCCCTTCGAGCAACCGGTGTATTTGCCGTAATTCTCAGCCATCATCTCATTCATGCCCATGCCGACCGCCAGCCCGTGGCCATGGTCGCGATAGGCGGTAATGATGTGATCGTTGTCGCCCATGACGGACACACAACCCACGGCGACTGACTCCTGTCCGATGTAAAGATGGAGGAAGCCACCGATCTTGCCGCCTTGGTAGCTGCGCAGACAGCGCTCCTCAAACCGGCGGATACGCACCATGTCGCGGTAGAACTGAATCTTTTCGTCGGGAGCCAGCTTCTGATTGATGGGCGCCTGACGCGCATCATATCCCGGTTCGGAGACTTCTGTCTTTTTCGGAGAGGGCGTTTTCTTAGTCACAGGAAATTAGTTTGAGTTTGAAGTAATGTCTGTCCGTAAGAACCTCTCTTTTGCCCAAAATCAGGGGAAGACAAGCGAAACTTACGGCTTACGAGGTGTCATTTTCGTGTCTTATCGAATGACTCCGGGTGGAACCCGACCTCCGGGCGGGTTTGCTTGGGCGTGAGTGCCTCTAACCC
>JBEHXD010000194.1:0-9027 GCA_048498875.1 Verrucomicrobiota bacterium | reverse complement strand
CGCTGATCCGGGTCGAGGACAACGGCTGCGGAATGTCGAAGGACGACGCCTTGCTTTCGCTCGAGCGTCACGCGACCAGCAAGCTGATCGAGACCGTCGATCTCGACCGGCTGGCCACGTTTGGTTTCCGTGGCGAAGCGGTGCCGTCAATCGCGAGCGTTTCGCACTTCGTAATGCAAACCCGGCCGGCGTCGTCGACAACCGGGACGGAAATCGTGATCAATGGCGGCAAACTGGTGCACGTCCGTGAGTGTGGTATCGCGCCGGGCACGCGAATCATCGTTTCGCATTTGTTCAATTCCGTACCGGCCCGCCGGAAGTTTCTCAAAACTGACGCGACGGAATCGGCGCACATCATCCAGACGGTCCGGCTCTATGCCCTCGCGTGCCCGCAAACGGCGTTTACCCTGATCGAGGACGGGCGGGTGCTGTTCCAGTCGCCCATGTGTGCGACGCTGCTCGAACGGGTGGGGGAGATTTTCGGGCGCCAGATGATGACGGATTTGCTGCCGGTGGAAATGACCGACCAGGGATTGGCGATCACCGGCCTGATTGGAAAACCCGGCGTCAACCGGTCGACACGTCACGAGCTGCTGATGTTCGTGAACAAACGCCCGGTGGACAGCCGTACGCTCAACTATGCGTTGATCGAATCCTATGCGACGTCGCTCGCCAAAGGACGCTACCCGGTCGCCGTTTTGTTTCTCGATCTCGATCCCGCCCACGTGGACGTGAATGTTCATCCGGCTAAACGCGAGGTGCGTTTCCGCAGTGAAGGCTTGGTGCGTGGATTTGTCATTCGGGCTGTCTTGCAACGCCTGAGGGAAATGGGCGCTCCGTCGGCAGAAGCCGCGGAGGTTATGCCGGGAGATCCGCCGGTTTCTGTCGCGCCCAAGACAGTCGAAGGAGCCACGCTGGCTTCCGCGGCGTTGAGTCCCGCTCCGCCGCCGAGCGTGATGGCGCAACCGTTTCGTTCGTTTGCGCCCATCCCTCCGCGTGCGACCGCGCCTAGTCCCGGGGCGGCGCCGAGTCCGGCATTTTCGGCGCCCCGCGGAACGCATGGCGGCGGAAACGCTTCGAGTGCAACGCCGACGCCGGCGACAGCGGAGCGTCCGCGCGTGCCGGCGATGTCGGGCTGGCGTTTTCTCAGCACGGCGCATGGCGACTATGCGTTGTTTGAAGCGCCGGCGGGCATCGTGGTCATCGACCGTCGCAGCGCCCATGAACGCATTTGGTTTGAGCGGCTTCAGGCGCAGTTTGCTCGCGGGGAGGTGGCGGGCCAGCGGTTGTTGTTCGCGGTGCCGGTGGAGCTTGATGCGATCGGGAGCGCGTTGTTGCTCGATCACCTGAAATTTCTGCTGCGGCACGGATTGGAAGTGGGGGAGTTTGGCCGCAATTTTTTCCGGATTGAATCCGTGCCCACCTGGCTGGAGCCGGCCGATGCCGAAACATTTCTGCGCGACGTGATCGGCCTGATGCGCGAAGGACGGCTGGACCTTAAGAAAGCCGCCCTCGCGGACGAGGAACTGGCCCGCCTCGCTGCGCAGAAAGCGGTGCGCCTGCCCGCCGCGGTGACGGAAAGGGAGGCACTGGCGTTGCTCAACGAGTTGTTCGCCTGTGCGCAGCCCCACACCATTCCCGCGGGCCGGCCCACGCATTTTGAGTTGAGCCGCGGCGAGTGGACGCGCCGGTTTCAGCGATAAGGCGGTGTTTTCAGCGGTTTTTGGATGATTCGGAGCAATTAACGACGCAGTGATTTCACGGAATCCCGCCTTGCCTGTCGGGTTGGCACGACTTGTGATTCATATCCTTCTTTATGCCGTCGAAAAAACCTGCTGCCACCAAGCCAGTTAAACGTCCGGCCGAAGTTCCCCACGGGAATACAGAGCCCAAGCCTGTCGTCCGTCCCGTCCTGCCGGGAAGCACCGTTCCTTTTAACCAGGTTAACGAAGTCAGCGCGATCCTCGGTTCCCGCGGTTCCCCGGCCAAGCTCCAGGAATCGTTGCGCACGCTCATTCAGCGCCACCTCGTCTCGACGCTGGCCCGCCATATGGCCTCGGCCACGCCGCGCGACTGGTGGATTGCGACCGCCCTGGCGGTCCGCGACACGATCCACGAGCGCATGATCGCCACGCAAGCGGTGCACAATGCCAACAATGTCCGCCGCATCTACTATTTTTCGCTCGAGTATCTCATGGGCCGGCTGTTTGGCACCAATCTCCTTTCGACCGGTTTGTTTGATGCCGCGAAGGACGCCCTGACGTCGCTCGGCCAGGATTTCGAAAAAATCCGCGAGGCGGAAGTCGACATGGGTCTCGGCAACGGCGGTCTGGGCCGGCTCGCGGCGTGTTTTCTCGATTCCCTCGCGACACTGGACTATCCGGCGCTGGGATACGGCATTTATTATGAGTTCGGGCTGTTCCGCCAGGCGTTTGCCCAAGGCAACCAGATCGAGCATCCCGACAACTGGACCATTTTTGGCGATCCGTGGGAAGTGGTGCGCGCGGAGTATGCGCAGGAAGTCCGTTTCTACGGCCGCGTGGAAAATGTCTTCGATAATAATGGCAACTACCGCCCGCGCTGGGTCGACACCAAGACGATCATCGGCGTGCCGCACGATATTCCGACCGCGGGCTTCGGCACACAGACCGTGAATTTGCTGCGTCTCTGGGCGTCGAAATCCTCCGAGGACTTCGATCTGGCGGCATTCAACAGCGGCGGCTACGTCGAGGCGGTGCGCGAAAAAGCCCTCGGCGAAACCGTTTCAAAGGTGCTTTATCCGAACGACAAGACGGAGACCGGCAAGGAGCTGCGCCTGATGCAGCAGTATTTTTTCGTCGCCTGCTCGCTGCGCGACATCATCCGCCGGCATTTCCGCAACCCGACGAATTCGTGGGCGAATTTTGCCGATAAGGTCGCGGTGCAGCTCAACGACACGCATCCCGCGATTGCCGTGGTGGAACTGACGCGCATCCTGATCGACGAACAGAACATGCCGTGGGACGCGGCCTGGGAGATCGTGAGCAAGACCTTTGCGTACACGAATCACACCCTTCTGCCGGAGGCGTTGGAAAAATGGAGTGTCGGTTTGTTCGAACGTCTGTTACCGCGCCATCTCCAGATCATCTACGATATCAATTCGAAGCTCTTGCAGACAGTCGAGGCGAAGTGGCCGGGCGACAATGACAAGAAACGCATCTGCTCGCTCATCGAGGAAAATGGCCATCGCCAGGTGCGCATGGCGAACCTCGCGGTTGCCGGTTCCCACGCGGTCAATGGCGTGGCGGCGCTGCACACCGCGCTGTTGAAGAAGGATCTCTTCCCGGAATTTGACGCGCTGTATCCCGGAAAATTCCAGAACAAGACCAATGGCATTACGCCGCGCCGCTGGCTGCTGAAGGCGAATCTCCGGCTTTCCGCGTTGATCACCCAACGGCTCGGCGGCATCCAATGGGCGCGCGACCTGGATCTGCTGCGTGGCTTGGAAAAGTTCGCCGGTGATCCGGTGTTCCGGAAGGAATTCATGGCGATCAAGCGGGCGAACAAGGTCGATCTCGCTGCGATCATCAAAAAGGAATGCGGGATCGAGGTTTCGCCGGACGCGCTTTTCGACGTGCAGATCAAACGTCTGCATGAGTACAAGCGGCAGCATCTCAATTTGCTGCACATCATCGCGCTTTACCGCCGGTTGCTGCAGAATCCGAATCTGGACATCGTCCCGCGCGTATTCGTCTTTGGCGCGAAGGCGGCGCCGGGCTACGATCTCGCGAAAAACATCATTCGCGCGATCAATGTGATCGGGGCGCACATCAACAACGACGCGCGCATTGGTGGCAAACTCAAGGTCGCGTTCCTGCCCAACTACCGCGTGTCGCTGGCCGAGAAGATCATTCCCGCCGCCGACTTGTCCGAACAGATCTCCACCGCCGGCAAGGAAGCGTCGGGTACGGGCAACATGAAACTGTCGCTCAACGGCGCGCTCACGATCGGCACCCTCGACGGTGCCAACGTGGAAATCCAGGAGGAGGTTGGGCCGGAAAACATCTTCATCTTCGGCCTCACGGTGGAGCAGGTGCAGGCCTTGTGGGCGAAAGGCTACAATCCGTGGGACTACTACAACGCCGACGAGGAACTGCGCGCGGTCATCGACTGGCTCGGCAGCGACTTTTTCACGCCGGGTGAACAAGGCGCGTTCTGGCCGGTGCATCACAGCCTGTTGCAGGGCGGCGATCCGTATCTGCTGCTCGCCGATTTCCGTAGCTACAGCGACGCGCAGGCGCGGGTCGACCAGGCCTACCGCGACAGGGACAACTGGGCGCGCATGGCGATCCTGAACACCGCGCGTATGGGTAAATTCTCGAGCGACCGCACCATTCGCGATTACGCCCGGGAAATCTGGAGTCTCCAGCCGGTGAAGGTCTAGTGGTGGAGGTGTAGCAGGTGAAGCGCGCCCGGAGGCCGCGTTCCACCTCTGTCATTCGGCAGGTAGGGCGGACTATCCTTAGTCCGCCGTCTCAAGATTCGCGAGCATACATCTGCGTTATTTCGGATATCCTGAGCGGCGCTTTAAGGATAAAGCGCCCTACCCGAATCACTGCGCCCGGAGATCGCGCTCCTCTGCGCAGAGGGATCTGCTGCACACGCGGGCGCATTTTTGCGTGGCGCAATAATTCCTGCTGCGCAAAGTGAAATCGTTCTCCCCGCCATGCCCTGGACCTTCACCAAACGCCGTCTGTTGCTTTTCCTGTTATTGAGCGGCGTGATTGCATGCGGCGTCGGACTGGCTTCCCGTATCGCACTGACTGAAATGGCGGTGAATTCATTGTTGCAGACCGTCGGGGCGTCAGAAGTGCAATTCAGCGTGGCCCGCGCTTCCCCCTGGGTGGTGGTGCTCGAGGATATTGGATTTCACCTCAAAACCCGGTTCTTTGCGGCGAAGCGCATCTCCCTGGAGAGACTGCACTGGTGGACCCCTTCGTTGGGCAAGGTTTACGTGGAGCAGGCCGTGCTGCCGGTGATTGTTGACGATTCGGAGGCTCTGACGCCGAACGGTTCGGCTCCGCCCGCGCCGGAACCGCCTGCCAGTATTCCGGCGGAGGAAATTCATCTCGACGGTCAAATTGTCGTTCGCGCCGTCGATGTTCCCAGTCAGGCGCTCACCGTGAAATTGGATGCGCGAATGACCGCCAAAAACAACTGGTCGGGAAAAATTGCCCTGGAGGGACCGGGCATCGGTTTGACTGGCGAAGTGGCCTACGATCTGAACCAGGACCAGGTGGATTTCACGGTACCCGCGTTTTCCCTCGACGTGAAGCCCTGGCAGGCCTTTGCGCAGCGACTGATTGTGTTGCCGGATGACGGATCATGGCAGACCGAGGGCAGGATTACCGGTGAGGCGAAGGGCCGCCGCGTAGGCAAGACGCTCACGGCTTCCGGCTCGGTGCATTTGCGCGAGGGGCGCATTCGGTACGATGCCAAGGACCTGACTGCGGAAGGCATTGAGGCAGACCTGGAGTTTACGGATTTCGAAAAAGTTCTGACCAAGCCCGGAACGGTGAACGTGCAGGAAATCCGGGTGGGAAAGTTTCCCCTGCGGGAAATTTCCGCGAAACTCGCCCTCGCTGGATCAGAAAAAATCGCGGTGTCTGCGCTGTCATTAAAAGCCCTGGGCGGCACGGCCTCGACCGAGCCGTTTACTTTTTTCCCCAACCGCCACGAATTGGATGCGGTGGTGCTGGTGGAGGGCATTCGCATCGAGGAAGTGATGGGCCTGACGAAGGATCTTCCTGCCAAAGCCTCGGGACAGGTGAACGGACACTTCCCGCTCCTGGTTGATGGAAGCGGGGTGCGCCTGGGAACCGGCTGGCTGGAGTTGAAGCGCGGCGTATATGCCGAACTTCAATTGCAGGCGGAGGGCTTGCTGACTGGAAATGTTTCCCAAAAGAGTTCCAGCTATGCCGTGTTGAAGCAGGTCGAATCCGGACTTTTAAAGCTCAAGATCGACGAACTCCGCCTCGACATCCGCCCGCCCGATGCGCCGCCCGGACGATCGGCGCAGCTGCGGATTTCCGGATCGCCGGTGGATCCCAACGTCAAGGCGCCCGTGACGCTCGATTTGAACGTGAACGGGCCGCTGGAGAAACTACTCAATCTCGGTCTCGATTCGCGGTTGAAATTCAAGTGAGCCCGGATTGTCGTTTAAAAAATGTAACTTCCGACGCGAGGAATAATTGGGATTCCTTTAACTCTATTTGTCATTCTGAACGAAGTGAAGAATCCATGGATGCGGAGCTTGACCGTCGGCGTGATGATGGATTCTTCGCGACGCTCAGAATGACAGTAATCAAGAATCATGGCGGAATAATTCCCTGATTTTACATGCGTTGATGGCTTGTCATCAGGCTGTCGACAGGGAATCCTTTCAGCCGTTCCCTTCGGTCTGCTTATCCCATGAAATTCATTTTTCTCCCCTGTGCTGCCGCGCTTCTGTTGGCCGCCGGTTGCGTCAATGTCAAAACCGCGCCCATCGAAGTGAAACCGATCCACATCACCGTCGACGTGAATGTGAAAGTCGAACGGGCGCTCGAAGATTTCTTTGGCGATATCGACAAAAAATCCGCCGCGATCGAAACCACCAAACCTGCCGCCACACCATGAAAACGCGATTCCTTAGCCTGTTGCTTGTTTTCCTTTCGCTCACGCTCGCGACCTTTGCCGAGGGGATTGCCGATGTGCGCCATCGCATCGAGCAACGCGTCGCGCAGGTCGATGCGCTGAAGGCGCGGGAAGTGGTGGGCGAAACCAACCGTGGTTTTCTTGAACAACGCAAGGCGGACGACGCCGCGGCTGCCGTGGTCGCAGGCGAGAACAAGGATCGCGAAGTGGTCTATGCGTACATCGCCAGGGAAACCGGCGCGACTGCGGATTCCGTGGGCCGCGCCCGCGCCAAGCAGATTGCCGCCAAGCCGAAGCCTGGCTGGGTGCAGGATGAGTCGGGGAATTGGGTCAAAAAATGAGCCGGTTTGGGTGGATCAAAAAATATCCATTTTTCCGCGAACTGAATTTTGAGACTCCGGTCTAACGCCTCCTGAGTTCTTTTTGAGAGTAAAAATCCGTTCTGCAAAAATGCACGAATCGAGCCGGTAATACGCTGGACAGGGCTAAGGAGGTTGCCTCAAAAAAGTGGAGGTGATCCCAATGAAAGTCGTCCCCGCACCTTCCGACGAATTTTCCTTTCGAGAATGAGTGCCGGCATTTCCGTATTATGGGCAGCGTGGTCGTTGCTGAACAGGTTTAGGGTTGATTCCCTAAGGGTCCGGCAAAGTGGCGGGCGCGACGTTTTGCGCTTTGACGGCGGTTCCCTGTCCCAAATTTTCGCAAGGGCATTTTAAATTACCTCTCCATGAAAACGAAACCCAAGTCGTCTCGAAAAGCCAAACCGACCGGATCAGTCGAAGCGCATTTTATGAGGCACCTGGTGAGCACGCTCTCCGCCATCGAGGAGGGCGACTTCAGCGCGCGCCTTCCCTCGGACTGGGTGGGACTTGAGGGACGCGTGGCGCAAAGCGTGAATTCGATTTCCTCGCGCATGGAGCGTTTCAACGTCAGCCTTTTGCGCTTGCGCCAGCAGGTGGGCGATGAGGGGAAAATCAATGTGCGTCTGCCGGTGGCGGACTCCATCGGCAGCTGGGCGGAACGCGTGGAGGCCATCAATTCGCTGGTCGAGGAACTCTCGCGTCCGACCGTCGAGGTGGGACGCGTGATCGGTGCGGTGGCCAAAGGCGACCTTTCCCAGGAAATGCCGTTGGAATCGAGCGGGCGTCCTTTAAAGGGCGAATATCTCCGCACCGCAAAGTTGGTGAACGGCATGGTCGGTCAGCTCGGGGCCTTTTCCGTCGAGGTAATTCGCGTGGCGCGCGAGGTTGGCACGGAAGGCAAACTCGGCGGCCAGGCGAAAGTGAAGGGCGTGTCGGGCGTGTGGAAGGAATTGACCGAATCCGTGAATCAGATGGCCGGCAATCTCACGGCGCAGGTGCGCAACATCGCCGACGTGACCATCGCCGTCGCGCAGGGCGACTTGTCGCGCAAGATCACCGTCGAAGTGCGCGGTGAAATTCTGCAGCTGAAGGAGGCGATCAACATCATGGTCGACCAGCTGCGTTCCTTCGCGGCCGAGGTGACACGCGTGGCGCGCGAAGTGGGTACGGAAGGCAAACTCGGCGGTCAGGCGGTGGTGCCCGGGGTCGCCGGTACGTGGAAGGATTTGACCGACTCCGTGAACGCGATGGCGTCCAATCTTACGGCGCAAGTACGCAACATCGCGGGTGTGACCACGGCGGTGGCGCGCGGCGACTTGTCGCGCAAGATCACCGTCGACGTGAAAGGCGAAATTCTCGAGCTGAAGGAAACGATCAACACCATGGTCGATCGCTTGAATGCCTTCGCATCCGAGGTAAGCCGCGTGGCGCGCGAAGTGGGTACGGAAGGTAAACTGGGCGGTCAGGCGGTGGTGCGCGGCGTGGCGGGCACCTGGAAGGATTTTGCCGACAACACGAATTTGATGGCGGCGAATCTCACCGGCCAGGTGCGCAACATCGCTGAAGTGACCACGGCGGTGGCGCGCGGCGACTTGTCGCGCAAGATCACGGTCGACGTGAAAGGTGAAATTCTCGAGCTGAAGAATACGATCAATACGATGGTCGACCAGCTCAACGGCTTCGCGTCCGAGGTGACGCGCGTGGCGCGCGAAGTCGGTACGGAGGGTAAACTCGGCGGCCAGGCGACCGTGCCCGGTGTGGCGGGCACGTGGAAGGATTTGACGGACAACGTGAATTCGATGGCGAACAACCTGACGACGCAGGTGCGCAACATCGCGGACGTGACCACCGCGGTGGCTAAAGGCGACTTGTCGCGCAAGATCACCGTCGACGTGCGCGGCGAAATTCTCGAGCTGAAGGACACGATCAACACGATGGTCGACCAGTTGAACGGTTTCGCGTCCGAGGTTAGCCGCGTGGCGCGCGAAGT
>JBEHXD010000193.1:0-9045 GCA_048498875.1 Verrucomicrobiota bacterium | reverse complement strand
TACATAAACCGTAGGTGGCGTGCTTGCACGCCACGTTGCGCGCAAGCGCGCAACCTACGACCGCAGCCCGGACATCAACGCACCGTGAAATTCCAGACGAGCGCAGGACCCTTGGCGACGATGCGCATTTCGTAATCACCGGGAGGGAGATTGTTCGTGGGAATGCTGACCCAGTAGTTCGAATCGTTCCATCGGCTCATCAGCTCCTTGCCCGGAAGAGACTCAATCGTGGGAATCAACACCAGCTGGTTGGCCTTGCGGTAAATTGCCATGTCACCGACCTGGGTGGTGAGTTCATCCACACTGGCGGTGAAATAGAGCATGTAATTCATGCCTTGGACCACGCTCGTGGGGGCCGTGACCTTGTCGATCGTGGCAAGCAGCCTGGGTTTTTCGGCGAATTTCGAATCCAGGTCCGGGCCAACTCCGAGGTAGTCGCGATGGGTCGCGGCCGGCTGGGCGATGTCGGGTTTTTCCGCCGGACGCCGGGTGTCGACGGTGATTTTTTGCCAGCCTGCGGCGACGAGGCGCGCCGTGGTGGCGCGATCCTGGGCGTCCTGATAAGGGCGGTAGGCGGGCCCCTGCTTGCGATAGAAGATGTTAACCAGGGTGTAGCCGACCACGAAGACGACGATGGCGAGCGCGATCCATTTCATGGACCAGGGTTCGCGCGTGGGACGGCGGGATTGGGCACTCATTTTTGCTGTTATCGGGGGGCGGCTGGCGGGAGCGCAAATACATTTGCGCCGTCACAGGGGAGTTGTTCTCGTGGCGGGCTTACATGAAATATTGGTCGCAGACTTACATCCCGACGCTCAAGGAAAGCCCGTCGGACGCGGAAATTGCTTCCCATAAATTGCTCCTGCGCGCCGGTCTGGTGCGCAAGCTCGGCGGTGGACTTTATACTTTCCTGCCGGCAGGCCTGCGCGTGCTCCAGAAGATCAGTCAGTTGTGTCGCGAGGAAATGGACCTCGAAGGGGCGATCGAGCTTTCCATGCCGTTCATCCACCCGGTCGAAAACTGGCAGGGCGGACCGCGCTGGGCCGCAGCCCGCGAAATCATGTACCGGGTTGACCACGCCGGCGCGGGCAAGGGCCGTTCCAAGGAACCGGAATTTGTCCTCGGCCCGACCCACGAGGAAGTGATCACGCCATTGGTGAAAAGCGAAATCACCAGCTACCGCGACCTGCCCAAGAATTTTTATCAGATCGGCACGAAATTCCGTAACGAAATCCGTCCGCGCTACGGGCTGATGCGCGCACGCGAATTCGTGATGAAGGACGCCTACAGCTTCGACGCCACGGATGAAGGGGCGACCGAAAGCTATCAAAAGATGAAACGCGCCTATCTCGCGTTCTTCTCGCGCTGTGGATTGAAGACCATCGCGGTCGAGGCCGACACCGGAGTCATGGGCGGCAGCTTTTCGCATGAATTCATGGTTCCGGCGCCGGTCGGCGACGACGACATCGTTTATTGCGACGAAAGCGGCTACTCGGCGAATCGAGAAAAAGCGGTGAGTGGAATCGTGCCGAAAGATCTCGCGGACGCTGCACCGGCAGGTGCACTCGAAGAGTTCCCTACGCCGGGAATCGTGACGATCGCGGCGCTGGCGGCGGCACCCTACAACGTTGCCGCGGACAAACAGTTCAAGACGCTCGTCTACATGGGTGACGGCAAGCCCTTCCTGGTGGTGCTGCGCGGTTGCGACGACCTTGAGGAAGCCAAACTGGGCGCACTCGGCTTTCAGCTGTGGCGTGCCGCCACGCCCGAAGAAATCGAGCCGGTCATGGGCGCCAAACCGGGCAGTCTCGGCACGGTGAAGGGCACGATCAGGAATCCCGACGCGCTCGCCGGCATTTTCGCCGATCAGGCAATCCGTTTGATCGGAAATGGCACGACAGGCGCTAACAAGGACGGGGTGCACTTGCGCAATGTAAACATCACGCGCGATCTCCAGATCACGCGCTGGGGCGATTTTCGCTCGGTGCGCGCAGGGGAGCCCGATGTGAAGTCCGGTCACCCGCTGAAGATCGCCCGCGCGATCGAGGTCGGCCACGTGTTCAAGCTCGGCACCAAATACTCGGAAAAATTCGGAGCGATGTACACCGACGACAAGAAGCAGTCCCACCTCATGGTCATGGGCTGCTACGGCATCGGCATCAGTCGCACGCTGCAGGCCGTGATCGAACAAAGCAATGACACGGATGGCATCATCTGGCCGTGGCATGTGGCGCCCTGGCAGGTGTTGATCGTCAATCTCGATCCACAGGACGCCGCCGCGTCGGACTTGTGCAGGAAAATGGCCCTCGCGGCAGAAGCCGCCGGCGCGGACGTCTTGATCGACGATCGTTCGGAACGTCCGGGCGTGAAGTTCAAGGATGCGGACCTCATCGGCCTGCCGCTGCGCTTGACGGTGGGCGGACGCGGTTTGAAGGACGGCATTTTTGAAATGAAGTGGCGCACTTCGAAAGAGGTGAGTAAGGTGGCGGTTGCCGACGCCGAAGCCACGGTCACCCGTGCCGTGCGTGAGGCAGCCAGCAAGGCATGATTTTCGCTGAGACCAAAACCCACCAAAGTCCGAGCCCTTCGACCGCCACCCAGGAACAACTGGCGGATCAGTGGCTCGTGGTCGTGCTGGACGATCCGGTGAACCTCATGTCCTACGTGGTGATGGTTTTTAAGAAGGTGTTTGGTTTCGACGAGATGACTGCGCGCAAACACATGCTCGAGGTTCACGAACAAGGCCGCTCGGTGGTGTGGTCCGGGGTGCGCGAGCAGGCCGAGGCCTACGTATTCACCTTGCAACAATGGCATCTCACCGCGGTCTTGCAGTCCGATGAAGCGCGTTGAAGTCAAATTGAACCTGGAGGCGGTCGCGCCGCTTTTGGACGTAATCAAGGACGCCGCGGACGATCTAGGACCGAAGCTGGCGGTGAAACAAACCGTGCCGGACCCGGATGAGGACTTCAGCAACGAGTGGAAACGCGAACTGTTGGAGGGGCAAAACACGGATTTGTCGGCGTTTCTTGCGCTGTTCGGTACGGAATTCTTCAGCAGCGGCATGGTTCCGCTCGATGCCAACAACCGCGAGGCGATCCTGCGCGCCTGTTCGGCGGTGCGGCTGCGGCTGCGCGAAAAACACCTTCAAGCATTGGGTGACGAAGCGCTCGAAAGCGGTGAGACCCCGCTCGACGATTTGCCGGAGGTTCAACACAAGGCGTTTGCCGCCTATGTTTTTCTCGCGACCCTGCAGGAATTGATCGTCCAGCACCTCGATCCGACGGACGTCGAGGAGTGATTGAAAAGAGTTGGGGAGGCCTGTTTTTCGTGCCTGAAACCCGAATGATTCGCATTTGACGACCGGGATTTGAGGCGTACGGTCGTCAGCCGACACCCTGTAATGTACGAGGTGCTCCATATAACGCTCTTTGCCTTTGCTATAATTTGGGAACCGCTGTCAGGCGGGCTGAGGTCAGGCCGTAAACCGGAAGACTGAGGTTCGTCGGGTGGTGCCCACCTTTAACTTAAAAAGGACATGAGCCACGGGGCACACGGCACGAATGGGGTGTCATCTTTTTCTCCAACTTACCAATCCATGGAAAGACTGCCATATTACCACCTCCTGCATCTCTTTTCATTGTTTGTGCTGACGGCACATACGTTCATGGCGTTCGGGAATCCCGATCCCGCCAATCGCAAGCGCACAATGATGATCACCGGGATTGCGAGTCTCCTGGTAATCGTCAGCGGTTTTGGCATGATTCATCTTCTCGCTATTCCGTATTCGAGCGGGTGGCTCATCGTGAAAATGGTTTGCTGGCTTGGCCTTTCCTCACTGGCGGGCATAGTCTATCGCAAGGCGCATCTCCGCGGATTGCTGAGCCTGATTGGACTGGTTCTGATCATGACGGCAGTCACCATGGTTTACTTCCGTCCGTTTTAATCCGGCCTGATGGTTGGGCATGCGGGAAATCCTTTGATGCACGATCGCGTTGCGACGGGATGAACCTATCATCTCCGCGAACATGACTACGGTAACCAGTGCGCAGCTCTGCGGCCTGTGGATCGACGACGACGGAAAAGCCCGGGCGTGTTACACGACCGGAGGAGGAGAGCGGGTCGAGCAAGTGGAGGAGTTTCGTCCTTTTTGCTGGTTGGGCGCAGAGACCTCCCACGAGGGGATCGAGATTGAGCGTTTGAAAGGAGAAGGCGCGTTCGGCTGGCTGGCACACGCCGGCACGACCGGATCCTTCGAGGAATTTGTCAAAACGGTACGCGAAGGCACCCCGGTGGATGTACTCAGGCCGTATGAGAGCCAGTGGTTGCTACAACGCCGGACGCGATTGTATGCGGATCTGCCTTTCACGGCGTTGAGACGCTGCCAGCTCGATATCGAAACCGGCGCATCCGAGCCCGGGGCATTTAGCGACGCCAAAAATCCCGGCGATCGCGTGCTGGCGGTCGGCTTGCAGTGCGGCGACCGCCGTGAACTGCTGACGCTCGAGGAGGAAAGCGATGCGGGTGAGAAAAAACTCCTCCTCGCTTTCAACGAGAAGTTGCGGGAGTTCGATCCGGACGTGATCGAAGGGCACAATATTTTCAAGTTCGACCTGGATTATCTGCGTCAACGCTCCCGCCGTTTCAAGGTGCCGTGTGCGTGGGGCCGGTTCGGCCAGCCGGCGAGTTTTCGCAACAGCCGGATGAAAGTGGCGGAACGCTGGATCGATTTCACTCGCTGCGATATTCCGGGGCGCGCGGTGATCGACACTTATCTTCTGGTGCAGGTTTATGATATCACCGCGCGGGAAATGACCGCCTATGGCTTGAAGGATGTGGCGGTCTATTTTGGCATCACCCCCGAGGACGGCGCCGGGCGCACGTACATTGATGGCGCCGAGATCCAGCAGGCATTCCGGGAAAAACGGGAGGAATTCCTCGCTTATCTGGCGGACGACCTGCGCGAGACCAAGGGACTCGCGGACGTGTTATTGCCGACCTACTTTGAGCAGGCGCGGGCATTTCCGATCCAATTGCAGGAAGCGGCGCTGCGTGGATCGGCCGGGAAGGTGGACCTGCTGTTTCTCGAGGAGTATTACCATGCCCGGGCCAGTTGTCCGGCTCCGGTTGAAATCGCCACTTTCGAGGGTGGTTTCACGCGCAGTTTTCGCGAAGGCGTGTTCAAACACGTGCTGCATTTCGACGTGGCGTCGCTTTATCCGAGCTTGTTGCTGCACATGAATCGCAACCCGAAAAGCGACAGCCTCGGGGTTTTTGTCCCCCTGCTGCGCCGCCTGCGCGAGTACCGGTTGAAATACAAGCAACTCGCGAAGTCGGCACCGACGCCCGCCGAACGCGATGAAGCCCAGGCGCGGCAAGCCACGTTCAAGATTCTGATCAACTCCTTCTACGGTTATCTTGGCTTTTCCCAGGCCCGGTTTGGGGATGGAGAACTGGCGGCAGAAGTTACCCGTCGCGGACGCGAGATTCTGCAGGCGCTGATCGAGGAGTTTCAAAAATACGGCTGCGTGATTCTTGAGGCGGACACCGACGGGATTTACCTTTCCACCGAGGACTACTTTATGCGTCCGTCCGAGTTGCTGGCCAGGGTGCAGACGATTCTCCCCCCGGGAATCGAATTGGAGCACGATGGCACTTACGACGCGATGTTCTGTTACAAGGCCAAGAACTATGCCCTCGCGGCGGGTGGTGAGGTCACCTTGCGCGGTTCCGCTTTGCGTTCCCGCGGGATCGAACCGTTTCTCAAGCGCCTGAGCGATCACTTGATCGCCTACCTGCTCGGCACGTCGACGGCATCGCCCGTGGTGGAGGTGGAGCGTCTCCGTCAGGCGATTACCAGCCGCGAGCATCCTGTGTCCGACCTGGCGAAGTCGGAGTCGTTGAGCCAAAATCCGGCCGCTTACGAACAGTGGGTGGCAGGAGGGGGCAAACCGCGGCGGGCGGCGGCGGAAGTGGCCCTGCTCATGAATCCGCGACCGCGCATGGGAGAGCGAATCAGCTATTATATCGGGCCAAAAGCCAAAGGGCAGACCTCGGATTGGCAGCGGGCAAGGCCATTACTGGGATATAATCCGGCCACGGCTCCTTACGCCGCTGACTATTACATCGTAAAAATTGAGGACTGGCTCGAACGTTATGGACGCTTCCTGGGTATTCAGCCAAATACCTCCCAGCAAGAGTTACCCCTGTGACGATTCGTACCCGTATTTGCTTCATTATCCTGCTTTTCACGCCGCTTTTGGTGTACTGGCAAAGCGCGTTTACCGAATTTGGGATGCGCGATGACTATTCGAGCATGCGGGAGGCGCGGGAGGAACCGGGCAAGTTGGTGCGTTTCACGGCCTCGCATGGGCGTCCGCTTTACGGGGCATTGCTGGAGACGTCCTTCACCAAGCTTAACGAGGTGGAAAGCCTGTGGGTGCTCCGTCTATCCAGTGTTCTGCTTCTGACCATCCTCGGCCTGGCGCTCTGGCGGCAGTTGTACCATTCGGGATGGGCGGAGATAGAGGCCGCCGCAATCGGTTTGGGCGTCGTTCTCCTGCCGGGAGCTCAAGTTCTGACCAGCTGGGCATTTGCGTGGCCTCACGCCGTGGCCTTGTTGTTGTCGCTGGCCGGTTTTGCGGCCGTGGAAACGGAACTTGAACGCGGCGGCTTGAAACGCGCCATCGCCCTGCTCGGGGGCGGAATGATTTACGGTCTTGCGGCCGTCATTTATCAGTCAAATGCCCTGTTTGCCGTGGTGCCGCTGGCGGCGATTCTTTTGGTGCGCATGACGCGTGGCTCATCGAGCGATCTGCGTTGGGGCGCGATTCATTTCAGCACGTTGTTTGCCGGGTTGATGACCGCCTACCTGCTGGTGGGAGCATTGTTTGCCAACGGGGTGTTTCGCGCCTCGGTTCGCATGCAGCTCGAAACGAATCCGTTTACCAAGCTGATTTGGTTTTTCTCGAATCCCCTGCCTAATGCGCTCGGACTTTTTGCCCTGCGCGATGACTTTAAGACAGGTGAAGCCGTTTTCTGGGTGGTGGTGGTGGTGGTGGTCGCGGTGATCTTTTGGGGCTGCAAAGCCGAGATCGCGCGGGGGGGCAAAACGGCAAAACGCCGTGTGCTGCTTTGCGCCTTCATTCTCCCTTTCCTGGCGCATATCGTCAGTCTGGCCGCCGCGGAACGCGCCACCGGTTACCGGATTCAGTTCGCCCTTTCCGGACTGGTCCTGGTGCTGCTGGTCTTTGCCATTCGCAGCCTGCTTGCTTCAGGTCTCATCAACCAAACTGTTCATCATGCGACGCTCATTCTGATTGCATGCGTGGCGGCATTTACCGCCCACTCCAATTCCTACAATCTGATCGCCAAGCCGCAGAGCTATGAGTGGGAAACAATCCGTCCTCCGGCGATGCGGGCGCCTTTCCCCAAGACGGCCAAGGTGTACGTGGTTACGCCTGGCATTGAGAATCGGGCCACGAAACGGATTTTTGCCGACGAATTCGGCTCGATCTCCAGCAACTCGGACTGGGTGCCGGCGGAAATGTTCAAAGCCGTGATTCATGAGCGGTATCCCGCCAAGCTGCCGAAGGGTACCGATTATACGGTGACCAGCGGGCCGGAAGTTCCCGCGGAAGGGCTGTACGATCTGGTGATTGATATGCGCTCCTACAAAGAGCGCGCCGAACCGTGATCCCGGTTCGATGAATCAAGGTGGAACCTGACCTCCGGGCAGGTTGAGTGAATGCGCGAATCCTGAAAGCGCGCCCGGAGGTCGCGCTCCACCTGCGATGCAAATTAGTTCGGGTTTTGATTCGCGTCGCAGGGCTGACAGCCCGGTTGCAGATTCGGCAGGAAAGTCGCCAGTCTCAGACACACTCGGTCTGGGTCTTCGAATCCCTATCACTTTCTTTGGGTAAGATGCTTTAAGCGAGAGACAGAAGGTGGAACCTGACCTCCGGGCAGGTTTATCGATGCGCGAATTCTGAAAGCGCGCCCGGAGGTCGCGCTCCACCTACGTTGCCGTGTGCCCGCAGCCCGGTATTTGTCCCCGCACCTTCGTGCGAAGCAAAAGGTCGCACTCCACCTAATCAGCTCCAGCTGAGGTCCGTTTTTGACAACGGTAACTCACGGATGCGTTTTCCGGTCGCCGCGAAGATGGCATTGCATACCGCTGGCGGCAAGGGGGGCAGGGCGGGTTCGCCCAGGCCGGTGGGAGGATTCGCACTGCGGATGAAATGAACGTCCACCCGGGGCGGGGCACTGGTGATGCGTAGCAACGGATAATCGTGGAAATTGCTCTGTGCGACGCGGCCGTTTTCGAGCGTAATTTGCTGCAGCCAGGTCGCGCTCAGGCCGTCGATGACGGACCCCTGAACCTGATTTTCGGCCCCGCTGAGATTCATGATGGGGCCCACGTCAGCCGCGACGGTGACGCGTGGCACTTGCAGTGTGCCGTCGCGGGCAACGACGACCTCAGCCACCTCCGCGACATAACCGAGATGACTGAAATGGAAAGCGACGCCCCGACCGGAGCCTCGTGGCAGCGGTTGGCCCCAGTCTGATTTTTCGGCGACCAGCTTCAGCACTCCTTTCATCCGCTCGGTGTTGTAAGGGGGATCGTGTTTATCGCCGCCGGGGACCTTCCGGTCTTCCCCGAGAAGTTTCAGCCGAAAGGTAACGGGATCCTGACCTGACGCGTGGGCCAATTCGTCGATAAAACTTTGGAACACGAAAGCGAGGGCATTGCTGCCCGGTGCACGCAGCCAGCTGGTCGGGACATTCGTGGGTACAATGGATTGTTTGAACCGATAATTCGGCACGAAACGTCCGGGAAACTCCTGCGGACTCATCCCCGCCGCCCGACCGGGCTCTTGCGTACCGTTCAAACCGATCGTTACGAAATGGTTTTCCCACGCGACGACATTTCCGCCGCCATCCACTCCGGCTTTTAGATGATGCCAGCCGGTGGCGCGATAATGCCCGTGTTGGGTGTCGTCTTCACGCAGGGTGGTGAGTTTGACGGGCCGGCCCGTTTTCGCCGCG
>JBEHXD010000192.1:0-9052 GCA_048498875.1 Verrucomicrobiota bacterium | reverse complement strand
GCGGGAACGCGAGGTCATCGTGATCCATGAAGCCCCTCCTCCGCCGAAGCACGAAGTGATCATCGAACGTAATCGCCCCTCCCGGGACCACATTTGGATCAAGGGCTATTGGGCCTGGCGCGGAAATCATCATGTGTGGGTCGATGGCCACTGGGAACGCCCACCGCGTCCGCACGCCGTATGGGTTGAGCCCCGCTGGGAAGTGCGCGGCGGTGGCCATGTCTTCATCGAAGGCTTCTGGCGCTGATCCAAATCAGACCCGATTCTGCCAAAACCAAAGGCGCGGATTTCCGCGCCTTTTTTGTTTCTGCACGCCGGCGAAAACTTAATGCGCCGCGGCTTGTTCCGGCTTTTGCAAATCGCCCCGGCCCACCTCCAGCACATTGAGCGGACCGAGTTTGACCGTTCCCGAGCGCACGTCGCGCTCCACGGTCATGGGTTCGTGAGTTTCGCGGCCAAAAAAGTTTTCCCCCATCACGATGAGTGCGGGCATTCCCTGCTTCATGGAAATCCCCCGGCTGTTGACTGTCATCGTGGTACGCCAAAGCATCTTGTGCTCGTTGTGCGCCGCATCGGCGTAGCTGTAAGCGGAAACCACCACATAATAGAGATCCTCCAGCGCCTGTTCCTTGAGGTAGTCGTGCTTGACCGACGTGTCCATGTTGAGTGACGGGCGGTTGAGTTCCGCCTCCAGCTTATGGGCGTACTCCTTACCGCCAATCAACAGGGCCCGCTCCATCACATATTGCCTCGCCAGATCGGGGAATTTGTCCGCCGTGTCGCGGTCCAATTTATCGTGCGCTCCCCGAAAATAAACGAGCAGGATCGAGGGTTTATGTTTTCCACCCGCCGGCAGATAACCGCTCTCCGCCAGCGTACGCTGCAGCGTGTCGGTAAGCTCCGCGGCGGAAGGAATCTCGCTGTAACCAGTGGCATCCCCGCGCATCTGCAGGCCGCCGTCGTGGATTTCGTAATACACCGGATTACCCGCTGAAGGCGCCGGAACCGCGCGTCCATAATCCGTCATGGTGGTGAACGCCGTCATCTCCAGCTCCGGATTTTTCTGGAATGCCTTGGGCAAAAGTGAAAACGAATGCTGGAGATGCTCATCCGCGGGCACGCCTTTCGCAGGCAGGGTCGTGGCCAACAGCGGCAGTGTACACGCGACAAACAACGGGAGAAACGATTTCACGGGGTATCCGACGTTTGAATTTCCCCAACGGTTACCCGAAAAAGACGCCGAAAACAAGCCGCCAGAGCCTCCTCTCACACCGGAGAAACAATGCGATCAAATCCCGCCTGGTGGAAATACGGATACGCCCGGGTCGTCGCGCTGGCCGCATCGAGCCGGGCGATCTGTTCCCTGGTCAGGTTCCAGCCCAATGCCCCCAGATTTTGCCGCAACTGCTCCTCATTGCGCGCACCGATGACCACGGTGGATACGGTCGGACGCTGCAGCAACCAGTTGATCGCAATCTGGGGGATCGTTTTACCGGTTTCGCTGGCAACCGCATCGAGCACATCGACCACTTTATATAAATACTCGTCTTCCACCGGAGGTCCCATGTCCAACGAAACCTGGGAATGCAGCCGGCTGGTCTTGGGCAGCGGCTGACCGCGGCGGATTTTCCCGGTGAGACGGCCCCAGCCCAGCGGACTCCACACCACGGCGCCCACCTTTTGATCAAGGCCCAGCGGCATCAACTCCCATTCATAAGAACGGCCGATCAGCGAATAATAGGCCTGATGCGCCACGTAGCGGGTCCAGCCATACCGGTCCGAGGCCGCCAGCGATTTCACGAGATGCCAGCCGGAAAAATTGGATACGCCCAGATAACGGATTTTCCCGGCGCGAACGAAATTATCGAGCGTACCGAGGGTCTCCTCCACTGGCGTCTGCGCGTCGAAACCGTGGAGCTGAAACAGATCGATATAATCGGTGCCGAGTCGCTTCAAGCTGCCCTCGATCGCCTTGATCAAATGAAAACGCGAGGAGCCCACATCATTCGGTCCGTCGCCACGACGAAACGTCGCCTTGGTGGAAATCAGAACCTTGTCGCGCCGGCCGGCAATCGCCTTGCCCAAAATCTCCTCGGCGGCGCCATCGGAGTACACATCCGCGGAATCAAACATCGTCAGGCCCGCTTCCAGTGAGATGTCCACGAGCCGGGATGCCTCCGCCACCTGGCTGGCGCCCCAGGATTCGAACAACGGGCCTTTGCCGCCAAAAGTTCCGGTGCCGAGCGTGAGGACCGGAACGCTAAAACCAGAGCCGCCGAGCAATCGATATTCCATGGTAGTAATAATTTGAAATGAAAAATTCAGCTACATCCGCACGAACAAAGGGTCGCCAGGGCGCACATCAGAAACGTGACGGCGAGGGCGCGAACTGCACCGATCCGTCGTTGATCTCCGCTTGGGCGCCCAGATTCTTCCGCAGTTTCAACACCTCGGCTCCCGCCAGCAGCACCGGGCCGTAGCCGTGCGCTGCGTGCACACTCACCGGACGATAATAATAAAACGCCGGATCGAATCCCATCCCCGTACCCACGCAGGTGTTTTCCACCTGGCCCTTCGCGTTCACCTGATTCGCCACCGCATTCCATCCCAGCGACACCATCGGTCCATAAGCCAGCGGATCAAGCCAGCCGCGATTGACGCCGCGCGCAATGGCATAGGTGAACATCGCCGAAGCAGACGTCTCGAGATAGGAATCACTGCGATCGAGCAATTGGTGCCAGAGTCCGGCACCGCTCTGCACCGCCGCCAGACCCGCCGCATGCGCCCGATATTGGGCGAGGATCGCCGGCCGGTCGGCGTGATCTTCCGGCAGTACACTCAACAACTCGGCCATCGCCACAATGGCCCAGCCATTGGCGCGTCCCCAATGAAATACCGGATGGGGGTCCATCCCCTGCACCCAGCCATGACGATACAGGCCTTTTTCCTTCACAAACATTCGCTCGGAAAACTGCAGGATTTGTTTCGCGGCATCATCGAAATATTTTCGTTCGCCGGTCAGTGCACCCATCTGCGCGAGGGCCGGCACGCTCATATAAAGATCGTCCAGCCAGAGCGTGTTGTGGAGTGGCCGGTTGCGCGCGAGAGTTCCGTCCGCCAGCCGAAACTGGCCGGTGGAAATCCACTTCAGATAGTTGTCGATCCAGGGGCGTAATTCTTCCGGACGAACACCCGCCCGGCTGGCCTTGATGAAGGCAACCCCCATCGAGCCGGCATCGTCCAGCGATCGCGGCGCCAGGACCGGACGCAACGCGAACATCCGCTGCGGCCCCGTCAGTTCGGTCGCAGGAGCAGGCTGGTTCCGCAAGTGGGCCGCCACCGTCGCGATGGCGCTGACGCGATCCGCCGCATAGGACTTGAAGCGGTCGTCACCCGTGGCCTCGGCCGCGAGCAACATGCCGGAGTACGTCACGCCCCATTCATAACTGGTGATCAGAAAATCCGTCCGATCAAAGGCCACGTTTGGAGGAAGGTGGGCCAGATCGGTCACCGGCTCCTTCGTATCCCGATTAATCACCCGGATCGGGCTTGCGGTTTCCAGATAGCCAAGAATTCGCGTGAGCACTGCATTGATTTCCTCCGGGGCGGCCGGGGCATATTTTATCGGATACGCCGGTGGTGTCCAACCTGCATTGATCGCGAGGGGAAGCGGCCCTTCCGGCGATCCCGCCGTCTGGGCACAAAGCGGCAACGCAATAAAAAAGGCGGGAACGATCCAGGTGAAATTTCTCATGGAAACGGAGTCCGTTAGTTGTCGATCAAGACGCCGGAAAATGGCCGCCGCTTCATCCGGTGAAAAATTTATTGCCTCGTTTCTACGGATTGGGCGCCGTGAAAAGCCGGTCGTAATCCTGCCAGTGCGCGTTCATGAGGTCGATTTTGCGTTTCAACTGCGCGGGCAAATCGGGTCCGAGCCGCATGATGGTTTCCTCCTCGGGAATGGCCGCGAGGTCGAGAATGGGCTGCGGAGTGCTTTGGAGCAATTTCAGCAGGTGAACCGTGTTATCCACCTCCTCGCGGGCCAGCAGCAGCAGGTCGTTGCGATCCCAGCTGTTTTGCGCCCCGAGCGGTGGATTCGCCTCCGGCGGGACCGCGAGTGTTTTCACCCGGTCAAGTTGCGCCTGGTAAGAGACCATGTGATCGGCGGAATGCAGCAAACAGATCAACGCTTCCAGCCGGCGGCCCGTCAAATCCCAGCGCGCGCGGGTCGAATCGTCGGACGCCGTGTCGCGGATTTTATACATGCGCTTGAGTGCGCCCTCCACACTGGGCACCACGGTTTCGATGACGCGCTGGAACAACAGCCGCGCACCGTAACCTTCGTACATCCGCATCGCCTGAATATCAGCCAGGTTGTCCGCCTGTTCGTCGCCCTTCGCTTGAAAAAGAAACGGCCGGTAGTAACGTTTGTCCTCGGCCGACAATTCCGCGGGAAACGGCAGCATCGGGCGGTTGACCCAGCGATTGAGCACATGCCCGAATTGCAGCATGTCGCCAAAGTCGAGTGCATCGAGCCGACGCTCCGCGTCGTCGAGCAACAACCAGGACTCCAAAAGTTCGTCCGCATGGGCTTCGCCGGCTTCACCGACCGCAAATTTTCTAAGTGCGGCGAGCCGTTCCACCGCATTGCCATACTGGCTGGACTGGGTGGCCTCGTAGATCCGCGCGTTGAACTCCATCACCGCCTCGTCGGAACGCAGACTGATCAATCGGCGAACGGGTGCATCCTTCTCGCCGGTTTGCGGCGCCGCAACGCGACCGGAGCGCAACCACCGCAAATCAGGAATGACCAGTCCCACCACCGGGTAAAACGCGCCGCGGGCATATGCGTCGCTGGATCCGACGCGTTGATAAGGCCGGCCATCGGGACCCTCCTTCCCCTGCACCGCCAGTCCACGGGGCAGGCGGTGCACGATCGCGTCCAGCTGTTCCGCGGAAAACGAAGGAATCATCCACTGGCGTGGCGTGATGGGATTCAAATTAATCTCCACGTCATGCCCCGCCTGCTTCGCCGCGTCTTTCAGCGCGATGAGAAACGAGGAAATGCGGTCCGCCATCGGCCGGTCCTTGCAATCGCTGTGTCCGTTTAATCCCGGATAGAGCGCCGGCACCCAGCAAAAGCCCGAGCCGGAGTCCTGGGTCAGAAAGCTGAACGTTTCGATCTCGGGGCACCGCGCGAGAAGATTTTTCATCGCCTCGGCATAGAGCCGGAGCGTTTCCGGCTGATCCACGCAGGGGGAGAATCGCGCCGTGCGCGAGCGGTTGGGCTGATCCACGCGCGGTCCGCGCAGTTGCGGATACGCGGTAAAAAAGGCCTCGGGCAGGACTTGCGGAATGTTCGATCCCCAATGCGCCTTCAGTCCCAGCTTGCGCAGAATTTTGCATCGCTCCTCCAGAATCGTAGCGATGCGGCGGCCGTACTCCATGTCCACATAGGGCTGCACTTCCGCCGGGGGAAACAGTTTCAGAAAATCAGGGCGCTGGATAAACCAGGCGGGATATGGATCGTCCGGCGGCTGGTACTGCCACTTCGCGACCGGCAATCCATCCGTCAACGGCACATGTGTGGCGCCCAGTCGTTTCGCGAGCGTTGCCTTCCGCTCGAAGAGCGCGAGATCGCTGGCATCCTGGGAGGAAAGCGCGACGCGGGCGGCGTCTGCCGGAATCGCCGGCGGTTTCGTATCCGCGGCACGCGCCCCGAGGAACGGGCATGCGATTAACCACGCTGATAGCAACCAGAAGGAATAAGGGGAACGGGACATAAAATCGAATCAGGTGAGCTGAAAGGAATGCCCGTCTACGCGCGGCTCAGTGTTTGGTCGCGTCGAGCAGGCCGCGATTCCGCAACCATTCCTCGGCGCGTCGGGGCCATTCGGAAGCAGTGCCGAGTCCGGCTCGCATACCCATGCCGTGGGAGCCATGCTCAAACAAATACATCTCCGCTGGCACGCCGGCCTTGGTGAGCGCCTGATAAAACAAAATGCTGTTCTCCACCGGAACCCCCTTATCCTCCTGCGTGTGGATGAGCAGTGTGGGCGGCGTGGCGTTGGTCACCTGTTTCTCGAGCGACAACAACTTCAGCCACACGGGCGACGGTTCGGGCCCCAGCAGGGCCTTGCGCGAACCGGTGTGGGCCCACGGATCGTCCATGGTAATCACCGGATACATCAGAATCAGAAAATCGGGACGACCACTGGTATCGTCCAATGCCGGACCGGTTCGCCCGGCGGGTTCGTCAAACAGCGTGCCCGCGCTTGCCGCGACATGTCCGCCGGCCGAACTTCCCATCACGCCGATGCGCGCCGGATCGATTTGAAACTCGAGAGACCTGGAACGAATCAGACGGACCGCCCGCAGCACATCCTGCAAGGGTGCGGGATGACCATATTCCTTGAGCCGGTATTTCAAAACAAAGGGCGTGATTCCGAGTGTGCTCAGCCAGTTCGCGTACTGCACACCTTCGCGATCATTGGAAAGATTGGTGTAACCGCCGCCCGGACAGATAATCACCGCCGTACCGTTGGGGCGGTCCACCGCCGGCGAATAAACCGTGATCGTTGGCTCCGACACATTGGAAATATGTCCGTTCTCCTGTTTTTCCGGCCCGAGGTTGGGCTTGGCGCCGGGAACGCCTTCCGGCCAAAGGGGAATCACCTTCGGCGGAAGAACGGCAAAAAGGCTGGTGGCAGCCATGAGGGCAAACAGGACGGCAGGAATTTTCATGGTGAGCGGTGATTATCTCTCCCTTACAAAGGAGAAATGCGTGACGGGATCAGCGAACAAACTACCCGCATTTTTTCCGACGGTAAAGCGCGGCTTTCAAAAAGCCGCGTTGTCCCGGGAAAACGATGGGGACTTTCCGCATTCACGACGTGAACCGCTCACACCAACTCGCTCAAATGCTTCGCGTCCGGTCGCAGGGGAACGAGATCGCGGAGGTTGACCGGCGCGTTGCGCTTGATGGATTCCACGCCGGCGATGCCGACGAGAATCGAGGCCGCACCCTGTTCATGACCTGCGAAACGCCCCCATTCATCTTTCGACGGCGCAGCCGGTGAATAGAACGAGCGGTTCAGGATTTCGTCGGCCCCGCCATGCGCCCCCAGGGCGGGCGGCATCGGCACCACGTAGCTGGGCTTGAAATGCGGAAACACCTTGATCCATTCGCCCTCAGCCTCGGCACCTGGTTTGTCGTCGAGCTTGTAATCCTTCGCGCGCACCGCGCGATTCATGTGCGTACCGATGAATTCGTGATACTCGATCCGACCGCGATCGCCATTGAAACAAACCCGCATGCCTTCGCGCGGGCTGTAGCAAACCAGCGAATACGTGAGCAGCTCACCGGTGCGGTAACGGACATTGAGCGACATCTGGTCGGGAATATCGATGCCTTCGCGAAACACGTTCCGGTCGCGCAGGTAGCCGGAGTCTTTTTCCCCGTCGAGATAGAGACCGCGGAAGGGCGCGCTCTCGGTGAGATCGAGCCGGAAGGGATCGTCCTTCGCCGCGGGCTCGCCAGTGTAGCGCGGATAAGCCGCGAGCGGTCCGTCGCCCCGCACCTCGGCGTTCTTCTTTCCGTAGAAAACCAAATCTCCGTAGGCGAACACCTGTTCGGGAATCGCATCGAGCCACCAGTTCACCAGATCGAAATGATGCGTGCTCTTGTGCACAAGCAGCGTGCCGGAATGGGCCGCGGTCGCATGCCAGCGACGAAAATAATCGGCGCCGTGGTTGGTATCGAGCAGGTATTCGAGATTAACCGAACGCACACGTCCGATGATTCCCGTGGCGATCAATTCGCGCACCTTGGTCCGGAAGGGCGCCCAGCGGTAGTTAAAGGCCACCCGCACCCGCCGGCCGGTATCGCGCTGGGTGTCGAGGATCAGCCGGCATTTCTCCGCATCGATCGTCATCGGCTTTTCCGTGATGACATCACAGCCTGCACGCATCGCCCGCACCATGTAATCGTGGTGGGTATCGTCCTGCGAACACACAAAAACAATATCCGGTTTCTGCTCTGCGAGCATCGCATCGAAGCGTTCCGCCGGATAAGCCGGCACGGCATGATAGCCGAGTTCGCCCGCCAGCATGCGATTGTAATACGCCATGCGCGCGGCGCTCAAATCGCACAGGCCCACCAGCTCATTCGCGTCGCGATAAGTGGTGACCAGTGGCTCGATGAAACTGAGGGCGCGACCGCCGGTGCCGACGAACGCGATGCGTTTTTTCTTCATTTAAATTTCGACGGGTACCCTCGGAAAAATCCGCGGCCGCCTGTGGGGGTTAAACGAAGGGGCATAGTGGTTGATATTCCAATTCCCGGGTAAGCCCGCCCACACCGGACAGTCAGACGACTGGTTCCTTCACCGGCTCGCCTTTCGTGGCCCGCCGCCGCAAGGTCGGCCCGTCCACCCAGGTTGACGGCAGCGTCGTCAACGAATAGGACGGCGGCACGCCGCGCTCGTTGCGATGCAACTGCGCGATCACGAGTTCCGCCCCGCGCACGCCGATGAGATGCGGCGCCTGGTCGAGGCCCGCACACGGACGGTCGGCGTGGACGAGATTCAAACAGAAATAGCCGTTGGTCTGCGGAATCTTGGCGCCGCACGCCTTCATCCATTCGATCGATTCCACAAAATGACTGAGCACCACATCCGGGTTGTGCCGGCGAAACCAGGTGGAAAAGGTTTTTTCATCCATCGTGTCGGCGATCAACGGCGGCACGGGATTCGGCGCCGCATGGTGGCGTTGAAACGCGAGGTACGCGCCTTCCCAGCGGTGATGCAACCGCTCGTCCTGATGCCGCAACAGGACGACCCCCGGACGGCGATAGCCGAGCGTGTGCAGCTTTTGCAACGCCATCATCATCGAGCGAAAATGATCCGACGAGATGCACAGCAGCGCCGGGCGCTCGATGTAGTAGTCCATGTACACGCCAGCGTAACGCGACCAGTCGAGTTTCAGGAAATCCGGATCCTGCCAGGTCGGCACGCGGGCAACGTTCTCCCCGCCGAAGCCACGGTCCACGCCG
>JBEHXD010000191.1:0-9063 GCA_048498875.1 Verrucomicrobiota bacterium | reverse complement strand
CTTCTGTTTGCGATGCAGCCAGTCGTCGAGAAACTCCCGGATTTGCGGCGCCTACCGGCCCTCGAACATTTCACCGACCTGGGCGCGCGCGGCCGGGGGTTGCGGCGGACCGTAAAAACCGGCGTTGGCGGGATCGTACAGATCGGTTTTCAATCCCTGCACCGGATACATGAAACTCCAGTGTTCCATGCGATGCTGCGAAAGGCCAAAAACCAGTCCCTGTTGGCGCGTGGCGTTCGCCAGTTCCCCGATCAGGTCGCGATGAGGTCCCATGGTTTTGGCGTTCCAGGGCGTCAATGCGCTGTCGTACATCGCGAAGCCGTCGTGGTGTTCGGCCACGGGAACGACATAGCGCGCGCCAGCTTTTCTGAACAGTGCGGCCCACGCGGCGGGATCGTAGCGCTTGGCTTTGAAGAGCGGGATGAAGTCCTTATAGCCGAATTTATCCTGGGATCCAAAGTGTTCGCGATGCCAGTCGATCATCGCCGGCGTGGCGTACATGTGGCGGGGATACCATTCGCTGCCGTGGGCCGCGATCGAGTAAAGGCCCCAATGAATGAAAATCCCGAACTTGGCATCCTGCAGCCAGGCCGGCGTGCGGTAATTTTCCCGCATCGATTCCCAGTTGGGAGCAAACGGGCCGGGCGGGATTGGGTTGGAGGGACCGCCTGACGCCGCATAAGGAGCGGGAGGTTGTTGCGCACCGAGAGTCAGTGGGAGGAATGCGGTGAATCCAATTTGGAGGGAGAGAATAAATAGTTTCACGGCAGTGTTTTTTGGGGTCGTTCAGTGGCAGTCGATGAGACCGAAACGGGGAGGCTCATCCATGCGTTCACGCTCCTGAGGTCGCAAAAACCGAAACAACGGACAGTAAACCTTGAGCTGCGGCCTTGGGCTTTGCTCGCGTTTACCGGCAAAAATGTCAGCCGGTCAGCGGGGTAATCTCAGGCGAACGATTTTCACCCGGTGCCAGGCTTGACGGGATCGCTCGACTTCGTCCCGGCCAGAACCGGTCGCGCAAGCGGAGGATTGGGACCTCGATCAGCCAGGCCATGAGGCACCCGAAAATCAGCGCTCCGATCACTGCCACGCACGCGTACTGCAAGTAGAAGTTCGGGTTGTGCTGGTACGTGGCGAGGATGGGAACGGCCAACCAATAGTGGATCGGTGAGTGCCAGAGGTAGATCGAATAGGAAGCGGCTCCGATGCCGCCAAGTATTCGCCAGGGAAGGCCGGACGCGTTCCTGAGGTGAACCGCGCCCATGATGAGCAGGCCCGAGCCGAGATAAAACAGGTTGAATCCGATGACTGATATCCACCGGTGGGTCTCCCGGGCAAAAATAAAAGCAGGGGCGAGCAACAGAATTCCGGCGGCAATTCTGGTCCAGGGGGGAAACCAGGAAAGGCGTTGTTCCAACTGCTTGAATTGGGCGAGATAACCGAGATAAGCCCCGAAGAAAAGGGAATCGATGCGGAGATGAGTGGGAAAATAGTCCAACGTGAAATCGTATTGCGGACGGAGCAATGCATTGACGGCCCGAAAGGCCAGACAGGCGCCCGCGACGATGAAGAATACGCGGGGAAAAGGTTTGAGGGCGTCCGTTTTTTTGCTGCGAAGCATCAGTCCCACGACGACGAGCAGAAAATAAAAATGCTCTTCGACTGCCAGGGACCAGGTGTGTGGCCAGAGGCCGCTGGAGTAATTTTGGACGAAAAGCAGTTCACTCAGAAGATTTCCGGAAGATGTCTGAATGCCATCGTTTGCGAACAGGGCCACGCTGGATCCGATCAAAACCCAGAATGCGGGATAAATTTTAAAGCCACGGCGGATCAAAAAATTTCCCAGCGATACCCGTCCGTCCCTGGCGTATTCCTTGAAAAGCAAACTTGAGACCAGATAACCACTCAACACGAAGAAGAGATCCACGCCCACCCAGCCTCCCTTGATCCAAGTGGCAACCAAGAGCCCGCCCCGGCCTGAAATCGATGGACGGAGATGATGGCCGAGAACAAGGAGCACGGCCAGAAGGCGAAGCAGATCGAGGCCGAGATTTCTTGAGGCTTGGGGAGTGGCCATCGATGAGGTTGCGATTACAAGTGGGGGCGCGGAAATTTTTCGTACTCTTCCGAAGGAATGTCGAATGGTTTAACGAATTCGTTTCCCGTCCGTTATCGAGCACCGGGTTTACCTGCCTTGATGCGTTCCGACGGACTGAAAGCGGCCCACTATCCAAGTATGGATTGATTCGGTGTATTGACCGCACGGGCATCTCCGATTTTCCTGTCCCGCCATGCCCAAGACATCGCGCCGCACGAGTCGCTTTACCGAATCGCTCATTCGCGAGATGACCCGCGTGGCGCTCCGCCACGGGGCGATCAATCTCTCGCAGGGTTTTCCCGACCATAATCCGCCGCGTGAACTCTTGGACGCGGGCAAGCAGGAGATGGAGGCCGACCACCATCAGTACGCGATCACCTGGGGCGCGCCCCCCTTGCGACAGGCGCTCGCGGAAAAAATCACCCGCTTCACCGGGCAACCCTGCGATCCCGAGCAAAATTTAATCGTCACCTGCGGTGCGACCGAGGCAATGATGGTCGCGGTGATGACGGTGTGCGATCCAGGTGACAAAATCGGAATGTTCTCGCCGTTCTACGAAAATTACAGCGCCGATGCGATTCTCACGGGTTGTCAGCCAGTGCATGTGAACCTGCGTCCTCCGGCGTACACGTTCGATCCCGCGGAATTGCGGCGCGTTTTCGCCGACGGGCTGAAGGCGTTTGTTCTGTGCAATCCGTCCAATCCCTGCGGCAAGGTGTTCACCCGCGTTGAACTCGAACAGATCGCGGCGCTCGCAGCGGAATTTGATGTCTGGATCATCACCGACGAGGTTTACGAGCATATCGTCTTTGCGCCGCACGAGCACGTTTACTTTTCCACTCTGCCCGGCATGGCGGAGCGGACGATCATGTGCAGTTCGCTTTCGAAGACGTTTTCGATCACCGGCTGGCGGCTCGGTTACGTTTTTGCCGCGGCGTCCATCGTGGCCCAGGGCCGAAAGGTGCACGATTTTCTCACGGTGGGCGCAGCGGCACCCTTGCAGCATGCGGTCGTCGCCGGCTTGAAATTGCCACCCACTTACTACGCGCAGCTCACGAATGAGTATGCGGCGCGCCGGGACATCCTGCTCGGTTATCTTGACCAGACCGGATTGAAGTACACCCGGCCGCAGGGCGCGTACTTTGTGATGCTGGACATTTCCCCGTTCGGTTACTTGAACGACGTGGAATTCGCGCACTGGATGACGCGTGAGATTGGCGTGGCGCCGGTGCCGGGCTCGGTTTTTTTCGCGGTGCCGGAACACCGCTATGTTCGGCTCAACTTTGCGAAGAAGGACGAGACCCTGCATGCCGCCGGCGAACGTCTGTTGAAACTGAAGCGCGGCTGAGTCTGCGGCCGGTCATGAGCAGAAATATTCCGCCTGGCATCCACACGATCCGCGGGCTCATGGGTGTGTGTCACCTGCTGGTGGATGAACAAGGCGATGCGGTCTTGCTGGACACAGGTTTGGTAGGCGAGCGATGGCAGATATGCTTTCTGCTGCATCGGCTCGGTTTGAAACCGGAATCCATCAAGGCGATTTTGCTGACGCACGGTCACGTGGATCACGTCGGTAATCTTGCCTGGGCTCATCGTTTTTCCGGTGCGCCGATTTACGCCCATCGCGCCGAACAAGCCCACATCGACGGGATATTTTCTTACACTGGTCCGTCGCGCTGGTGCGGACGAATGGAACGCGTGGCGTACGACATCATCAATTACCGGCCTGCTCGCATCGATCATTTCATTGCGGACGGTGATGAACTGCCATTTTGGGGCGGTTTGCGCGTGCTGCATCTGCCGGGGCACACGGAAGGACACTGTGGATTTTTCAGCGAGCGGCACCAGCTGCTGTTCAGTGGCGATTTGTTTGCCAGCTATTTCTTCAACGTGCACCTGCCGCCGCCCATTTTGAATTCAAGGCCGGAGTTGCTGGCGGGAAGTTTGCGGCGGGCTCTCACGCTCAAGGCGCGGTATGTGGTCCCGCAACACTACGATATTCTCGACGGCGAATTACACCGCCGGAGATTCGAAGCGCTCTGCGCAGGGAGTTGGCGCCGTACGGTTGAATAGCCAAAGGCCAACGTTTCATCTCCCCATCCACCGAGGCGTGTTTCACAGAGGACACGGAGGTTTCACAGAGGAAGAATGAGGCGGGAGAGATCAAATCTCTCTGTGAACTCAGTCAGTCCCGGTGATCTCTATGACAAAAATTTTCTCCCGAATGCTGAAGATAGTCGGACTGGGCAATCGACGATTGATTCAGCCCGCGAAGAATTTCTGGATCTTCAACAGGGTGGACACGAGGCGGCCGATTTCCTCCTCGGTGTTGTAGAAATAAAAACTCGCGCGGGAGGTGGAGGTGAGCCCGAGTTTGCGCATGAGCGGCTGGTTGCAGTGGTGGCCGCCGCGCAGCGCCACGCCTTCCTGATCCGCCATGGTCACCACGTCGTGCGCATGCACGCCGGGGAGATCGAAACTGATCACCCCACTGCGGTTGCTCGCCGGTCCCAGCATGCGGATGCCGGGGATTTCGGCGGCGAGTCGCGAGTAGGCGAGAGCCGCGAGCTTTTCGTCATGCTCGGCGATGGCGTCACGGCCGAGATCGTCGAGATAATCCATCGCCCGGGCGAGCGCGATGGCGTCGGCGATGTTGGGTGTACCCGCTTCGAATTTCTGCGGGGCCGGCGCCCACCGGCTTTCGAAATAATCGACGTTGGAAATCATGCTGCCACCCCCGCGATAGGGCGGCATCACGTCGAGCAGGGCTTTGCGTCCATACAGAACGCCGATGCCCGTGGGGCCGCACATTTTGTGACCCGACAATGAAAGGAAATCGCAACCCATCGCGCGCACGTCGATTGGCAGGTGGCCGGCGCTTTGGGCGGCGTCGACGACCGAGATCGCGCCGACGGCTCGCGCTTTGGCGCAAAGGTCGGCGGCGGGATTGATCACCCCGAGCGTGTTCGAAACATGCGTGAAGGCGAAAATTTTGACCTCGGAGGTCAGGACCTGGTCGAGCTGGGCGAGGTCGAGTGCGCCGGAATCTCCCGGCACGAGTGGCAGGTAGCGGAGTTTCGCGCCGGTGCGGCGGGCGAGGAGCTGCCATGGCACCAGGTTGCTGTGGTGCTCCATTTCGGTCAGCAGGATCACGTCGCCTTTCTTGAGATTTTCGTCGCCCCAGGCGTTCGCCACGAGGTTGATACCGTCGGTGGTGCCGGCGGTGAATACGATCTCACCGGGTTCCGTGGCGTTCAGGAATTTGGCGGAACGCTCGCGGGCGGCCTCATACGCAAACGTGGCGCGCATGGAGAGCGCATGGATTCCGCGGTGGACGTTGGCGTTGTCGCGCTGGTAAAACTGCGAGAGCGAGTCGATCACGCACTGCGGTTTTTGCGACGTGGCGGCATTATCGAGATAGACCAGCGGCTTGCCGTTCACCTGTTGGTGCAGGATGGGAAAATCGGCGCGGATGTTTTTCCAGGCTTGGTTCATGAAATCGGGAAGGACGCTGAGCGTGAGGGAAAATTAGTTTGAGACTGTCATTCTGAGCGGAGCGAAGAATCCATGCATTCGCGGCCAATGAGATGATCGAGGGAGTGGATTCTTCGCTGCGCTCAGAATGACAGAAAATATCTCGTTCAGGTGGAGGAGCATCAATCCCCCGGTTTTTCCGTCGTGACAGGCCGGTCGTCGCCTTTGGCGGCATTGAGGGCGGCGTGCCAGCCGAGCGTGGCGCACTTGATGCGGGCGGGAAACTGATGCACGCCGGCGAGGGCGGCGAGGTCGGAGAAATTATCCTCCTCGACCTTGCCGGTGGTCACCATCCTGTGCAGGTCCGCGTAAATCGCTTCCGCTTCCGCGACCGTTTTTCCTTTGAGATTCAGGGTCATCAACGAGGCGCTGGCTTTCGAGATCGCACAACCGCTGCCTTGAAAACTCACGTCGCTGATCCGGTCGCCGTCCAGTTTCACATAAACGGTGATCTGGTCGCCGCACATCGGGTTGTTGCCGCTGCCGACGCGATTCGCCGTGGGCAAAATCGAATAATTCCGCGGGCGGCGGTTATGATCCAGAATGACGGACTGATAGAGCTCGGTAAGGTCTTGCATCGGTCAAAAACGTGAACGGCAGAGGCTACTCTGACCTCCGGGTTTGGCAAACAGACTTTCGGTCCAAGGGTGTCGCCTTTCCGATTGCGCTGAAACCGCCAGGTTTAGGCAATAGCGGCGGAATTACCGGCTCCCGATGCGAATTTTGGGGCTGCCGTTGGGGCAAACGCGGTGCCTGGGTAAGGAAATGCCCAGTCGTCACACTCCGAAACAGCTTCTCAGCTCATGGGACGGGCCAGAAATGCTAAGCATTCACTGATCACCACGGGACGGACGACTGGGCAAGGCTATGACGCCCGGTTGGCGATCCGGTTTCGATTCTGACCCAAACGTTCCATGCGGGGCATCGATTTGCCGCGCCCCGCCATGCGATGAATGATTCCAAACGTCAGACCGAAGGGGATGATCAGGAAAAAGCAGGTAATGCCCACAATGCGTCCAAGCGTAGTGGGACCTGTCTGATTCTTCTTCGAATTCGACACGTGGGGGTTGGGGTGCGCTCCATTTAGGGAAATGTCCCTGTATGACCGCGACGAAAACTTACCGACAATCAATTCACAACGATGGCGGGTGGGTTGCCAAAGGAAATTGCGATCACGGTACCCAAAGTTCCGGTAGGTTGCGCGCTCGACGCGCAACGAGGGTTACCGGCCTGAGCCCCGGGTGGCGCGGCGAGCGCACCACCTACATCTTAGCCGGCGCGGCTTCGCTGATCGCCTTGTTCGTGGGAGCGGTCGCCTGGGGTGTCGCGGGCGGGCCGACCACCTGCATGATGCGGGCGATGAGCTTGCGGGCGCGGATGACGCCGGCGATCCGGCGGGTTTCCTTGTCGTAGACGGCCGGCAGAAGCTTGTGGCCATGTTCGCGGAAGGCGGACGCCGCGATCAAACAGGTGTCCGTGGTTTTGATCACCGCGGGGTTCTTGATCATGAAACTGCTGAGCGGGGTTTCGGGCGTCGTGCCGATCGCCTGGGCTTTCAATAAATCCGTCAGTGTCACAAGTCCCTCCAGGCGTTCGCCGTCGCTTGAGACAAAAAAGAACTGTTCGTCGCCCTCGCCGAAGCGTTTGGTGACTTCAAAGAGCGTTTCGGTGGGCTTGAGGAATGGCTGCGGCGCCGGCTCGATGAAATCCTCCAGCTTGAAATCGCGCAGCGCGGCGCGCACGCGCGGGCGTTCCTGCCAGACATTCGGCATGCGGCGGGCGATGGTGGCCATGAGTGCGCTGCGCAGCGGGGCGAGGGTTTTCGAAATGGAGGTGAACACGTTGCGGCCCATCACGACCACTTCGACCGTGGTGCGCGCGCGAATGGAGGCGCTGCGCGGCCGGTTGTTGTCGATCAGCGCCTGTTCGCCAAAGAAACTGCCGGCGCCGAGCGTCGCGATGATTTCCCCGTCGGGATGTTCGGGGCTGATCCGGCAGATTTCCACCTCGCCTTTTTCGATCACATAGAAACTCGCGGCGACGTCGCCCTGCCGGAAAATATAGTCGCCGGCCTCATAGTGTGCATGGGTGACGCGATCCGTGAGCTCGGTGCGGATATAGCTCAAATCGCGCGGAAAGAGCAGCAACCACGCCCAGTCAAATCCGACCTGAATGCGACGCGACCACGCCGGCAACTTGAACAAGTAAACGCCGCGCCACGCGAACCACGCGACAAATCCGGAAAGTTTGAGTCCGAACATTTCTGCGACCGCGCTATGTCCTCCGATTGAGCAAAGCTGTCCGAGCAACTTGAACGAAAACGGCCGGGTCGCCTCGCCATTGATGACGCGAACGATGTTTAACGCGCACTGGCGTCCCTGGCGTTCGGCAAACTGTCCGGTGGGAGGGGAGGGTTGGCCGTCGAGCGCATTCGTGATCAGGGCGCAATCGCCGATCGCCCAGGCATTCTTTGCGCCGCGCAGGCGCATGTCCGGATCGGTGAGCAGGCGTCCCTTCTCCTTCGGCGTTTGCAGTTTTTCAATGATCGGGGCGATGGAGCTGCCGATCGTACACACAATCGTTCCGCCGGAAACGAACGTGTCGCCGATGCCCACGCCTTCCCCGGTGGCGAGTTGGACGCGCGCGTTAAGCCGGATGGTGACGCCCGCTTCCGCCATCTTTTCCCGGGCGAACTCACGGAGCGAAGGACTGATTTCCGGCAGCAGCTGATCACGGGAATGGATGATTGTGACCGTGATGTCCTCCTCCTTGATGTTGCGATAGAAGCGCCGGCTGCTGCGGACCAGGTCGTTGATTTCGCCCGCGGTTTCGACGCCGCTGTAACCGCCGCCCACCACGATGAAGGAAAGATACCAGCGGCGTCGCTCGTCGTTGTCGCACACCTCGGCCTTTTCCATCTGTTCGAGAATGTGGGTGCGCAGCATCGCAGCGTCACCGACGGTTTTGAGCGGATGAGCGTGGTCGGCCATGCCGGGCACCACGTTGAGGTTGGAAATATTGCCGCACGCGACGACGATGTGATCGTAGTGCAGCTGGCGCGGAAGGCCATCGTGGCCCTCGTATTCGATGCAATCGCTGGCGAGGTCGATGCGTTTCACTTCCTCGGTGCGGCACATCACGTCGGGCAGCAGCTGGCGCAGTGGCACAATCACGTCCTGCAAGTTGAGCGAGGATCCGACGGCGTCGGCGAGGAGCGGGCTGAACACTAGGTGGTTTTCCTCATTGAAGAGGATGACGTCCGCATCGCCCTTGCGCAATTGTGAGCGGAGCGTGCGGGCACATTTTACGCCGGCGAAACCTCCGCCGATGATGACGATGCGTTGCTTGGATCTCAGGATCTGCAGATGCTGATGGGCGTGAAGACACTGCTCTATGATCGTGGCTACACCATTCGCGGTGTGCAGAAGTTG
>JBEHXD010000190.1:0-9070 GCA_048498875.1 Verrucomicrobiota bacterium | reverse complement strand
CCCCGCTATTGAGCAGGCGCAACACTTCCAGTTCGCGTTCGCTCAGTCGTTCGGGCAGGTGACTGGCAAGAGTAGGAGCGTCCGGGTTGCCATTAATCAGGGTTGGCCGAGGGGTGGCCGGTTCGGGAAAATGTTCTGCCAGCAGGTCGCGGCACACATTGATCGCAACTGACTCGCGGGTGTCGTTGGTGTCTTTTTTGAAGGCAAAACCCAGCACGGCAATTTTCTTGTCGGCCACGGTATTAAAGAGACTGCGCACGATCTGCTTGGCAAAACGGTGCTTTTGCCAGTCGTTCATGGACACCACGCCGTTCCAGTAAGCGGCCACCTCGGGCAAGCCAAAGCTTTCGCACAGATAGGTGAGATTCAGAATATCCTTCTGGAAACACGATCCGCCAAACCCGACCGATGCCTTCAGGAATTTTGGGCCAATGCGACTGTCCTTGCCGATGGCGTTCGCCACTTCGTCCACGTCCGCACCGGTGGCCTCGCAAAGCGCCGAGATCGAGTTGATCGATGAAATGCGCTGGGCCAGAAACGCGTTCGCCACGAGCTTCGAAAGCTCCGAGGACCAGAGATTCGTGGTAATGATCCGGTCCCGCGGAATCCAGCGACCGTAAACGCTGGCGAGTGATTCCACGGCCTTGTCTCCATCCGGAGTCCGCTCGCCGCCGATCAGAACCCGGTCGGGATTCATCAAATCCTTCACCGCGGTTCCTTCCGCCAGAAATTCGGGATTCGACAGCACCTGGAACTTCAAGCCGCGGGTATTCGACGAAAGAATGGTGGTGATCGTGTCCGCGGTTTTCACCGGGATCGTCGACTTCTCCACGATGATCTTGGCGGTATCAGCGTGTTCAGCGATGGTTCGTGCCACCGACTCAATGTAGCGCAAATCCGCCGCGCGTCCGGCGCCGACGCCATAAGTCTTGGTGGGCGTGTTCACGCTGACGAAAATGATGTCGGCCTTCTTGATTCCGGCCGCGACTTCCGTGGAGAAAAACAAATTGCGTCCCCGGGCCTCCTTTACGACCTCATCGAGACCGGGCTCGTAAATCGGCAGCGAGTTGCTGTTCCAGGCGGCAATGCGCGCCACGTTCATGTCGACGACATTCACCTGAATGTCCGGACATTTCAGCGCGATCATGGCCATCGTTGGACCTCCGACATACCCTGCCCCGATACAACAGATATTCATAAGTTGCCTGAAGCCTTGGGCGTGCCGTCGAGCAATCCAAGTCTGTTATTTTTAAACACAAAAAAAGCCGGGCATAATGCCCGGCTTTTGATAAATCTTAACCAACTTCAGGCCGGACTCGGAGCATGCGCGCCCGGTGCTCCCGGAGCTTCCTTGGTGGCGGGACGGTCCGCCGTTTTCCCACTGTCAGGCGTCGGCAGCTTGGGCGGCTTTACATTGATGATCGGAGTCTTGATCTCGCCGTGCTCGATGATCTCGAGGACATGTTTACCCTCGATTGTCTCGTGCTCAATGAGCGCCGCGCCAATCTTGTCCAACGCCACCCGGTTATCACTGATGATCTGCTGGGCGCGGTTATATTGGGTGTGAAGAATGTCCGAAATCGCGGTGTCGATCTTGCGCGCCGTCTCCTCGCTCACGTGCTGCGAGCGGGTGATGTCACGGCCGAGGAACACCGTATCCTGATTTTCGCCCAAGGCCACGGGGCCGAGCTCGCTCATGCCGTAATCGCATACCATGGCGCGGGCAATGCGCGTCGCCTGCTTCAAATCGCCGTAGGCGCCATTGCTGAAATCGCCGGTCACCAGCTCCTCGGCAATCCGGCCGCCCATCGCCATCGCGACCTGGTTCAGCAGTTTCTTGCGCGGTTGGGTGAGAATGTCCTTGGTCGGCAGATAAGTCGTGCTGCCCAGGCTCTGGCCGCGTGGAATGATCGTGACCTTGTGCACCGGCATCGTGCCATCGTCCAATACTGCCTGGACAATCGCGTGACCGGCTTCGTGCCATGCCACGAGACGTTTTTCGGCATCGTCCATGACCCGGCGGCGTTCTCGACCCCACAACACTTTGTCGCGGGCATCGTCGATGTCATGCATCTCCACTTTCTTTTTGCCCCGGCGCGCCGCCAACAGTGCGGATTCGTTCAGGAGATTGGCCAGCTCGGCGCCGGACAAACCGGGAGTGCCACGGGCAATCACGGCGAGATTTACATCGTCCGACAGGGTGATCTTGCGGGCGTGGACCCGCAGAATCTGTTCGCGGCCGATGATGTCGGGCAAATCGATGTAAACCTGGCGATCGAAACGACCCGGACGCAGGAGCGCGCTATCGAGCACGTCGGGCCGGTTGGTCGCAGCGATGATGATCACGCCTTCCTGCGTGTCGAAGCCGTCCATTTCCACGAGGAGTGAATTCAGCGTCTGTTCCCGTTCATCATTACCGCCGCCGAGACCGGCGCCACGCTGGCGGCCGACCGCATCGATTTCGTCGATAAAGATCAAGCACGGGGCATTTTTGCGGCCCTGTTCGAACATGTCGCGGACACGGCTCGCGCCGACACCGACAAACATTTCCACGAAATCAGAACCGCTGATTGAGAAAAACGGCACATCGGCTTCGCCTGCGATTGCTTTCGCCAGGAGCGTTTTGCCAGTACCGGGAGGACCGACCATCAAGATGCCCTTCGGAATACGGCCACCGATTTTCTGAAATTTCTTGGGATCCTTGAGGAAATCGACGACCTCACTGACTTCTTCCTTGGCTTCGTCACATCCGGCAACGTCCGAAAACGTGATGCGATCCTTGTCGCGCGTCAGCATCTTCGCCCGGCTCTTGCCGAAACTGAGCGCGCCCTTGCCCGCCTGACGCAGCTGGCGCACAAAGAGGAAATACAACAGGCCAATCACGATCACGAACGGCAGCACGTTGAGCGCGAGTGTACCAAGCGCGGTGGCCGCCTGTTTTTCCACAAAAGCCTGGCTCTTCTGCAGACGTTCCAAATTGGCATCGGTCAACCGTCCCGAAGCGATAAACGTTTTTGTCGGAGTACCGGTCCCTTCGCTGCTCAGGGAGGATTGCTTCAGATCACCGGTGATTTCCGACCAGTCCTTGCCGCCAGTTCCATCCGGCCGAATCACCCCTTCCGCAACCTGACCTTGTTCGGCCAGCTCCACCACTTGCTGGATCTTGATGCGCGCGGGTGTGGCCGCCTTGGAAGGATTGAAATAGAACAACGCCACGACCGCCGCGATGATCGCGAGCCAGATCAGCATTACCTTCGGCTGAAAGCTTTCCGGCGGAAGGCTTTTCAATGGGCGTCTTTTCTTGTCGTCGTTATCGGCCATGGGGAGTTGGGAGGAGTAAAATGAGTGTTGTAAAGCAACGTGGAGGTTCCCTCTGAGATGTCAAACGCCCCACAGGGTGGAAATATGCACAAAAATCGGAACGCGGCTATCCTCTTTTCAGAGTCATAATACCGCCCTTGATCACTGCAAAGTGTTTGCGGCCCAAGCTGAACCGGGTCGGCGCGCCTCTTTCCACCGCGTCGAGCAGCACCGCGAATCCCTGGCGGGAGAGATCCGTGTCGGGCCGGACAACCTTTAGCCAGCGGTGGAGCACGCGTCTCGTCAAACCGCGCGGCAGGCCCTTTAACGCCTCGACTGCCAGCTGGCGCCCATTCCCGACGCGCCCGGAGGTCGCGTTCCACCTATTTGGGCCCACGAATTGATCAGCCCAAAATTCGAGCGCCGTGTCGTCTTCCTCCAGCAATTCGCGGGAAAGTGCCGCCCCAGCCAACGCGTCACGGGCCGACGCTTTTTCCCACAAGGGAAGAACCCACCGCCGGACCCGGTTGCGAAAGTAATCGTCGCTGACGTTGGAGGAATCCTCACGCCAAACCGCCCCCACACGACGCAACATTTGTATCAGATCCCGTTTTTTCAAACCGAGCAATGGGCGCAGGTAAACGCGTCCGTCCTCCCAAGCATGCACCGGTCGTGGCGCCGCGAGTCCGCTCGTCCCGCTCCCCCGCGCCATCCGCATCAGCAGCGTTTCCGCCACATCGTCCTGCTGATGCGCAAGCCAAAGTAGTCGCCCGCGAACCGCTTTCATCCCGGCGGCAAAAAATGCGTGTCGGGCCGCACGTGCCTCGGTTTCGCTGGCCCCATGGTTGCGGCCGGCCCAATGCCCCACGCGCACCGCGACACCCAGAGCCGCGCACACTTTCCGGCAGAAACGCTCATCGGCATTGGATTCCCGTCCGCGCAGCCGGTGATTGAAATGCAACACCACCAGTTTGTCGCGCCGCTCCGGCCAGTGCGCCCACAACAGCAGCAGCAGCGCCAGCGAGTCCGCCCCGCCGGAAAACGCGACCGCCCACGGATCGGTTTTCCTCTGCTTGGCGGCGAAAGCCAGCACCGTCGGATGAAGCCGCGACCGCGGAATCAGAGTGGCGAATCGCTCCGCTACTCCGCGCCAGTCGGACTTGGATTTGGACGGACGCTTCATCGGCGGGAGCTTTTGCAGGTCATGATTTCCCTTCGCCTGTCAACCGGCCCCCGCAGGAATGGTTACTTGAAAGTGAGGTATTCCTTGCCGAAGTACGGAACGAGCGCCGCCGGCAGTTTGACGCGGCCGTCGGCTTGCAGGTTATTTTCCAGCAATGCGGCCAGCACGCGCGGCACCGCCAGACCGGAACCGTTCAGCGTATGCACGAGTTCCGGTTTCCCGCTGGCTTTGGCCCGGAAGCGGATTTGCGCGCGACGGGCCTGGAACGACTCGAAATTCGAGCAGCTCGAGACTTCGAGCCAGCGCTTCTGCCCGGCCGCCCATACTTCCAAATCGTACTTCTTCGACTGGGAAAACCCGAGATCGCCGCCACACATCAACAACACGCGATAAGGCAGTTCGAGTTTTTGCAGGAGGCGTTCGGCGTCGTTGCGGAGTTTTTCCAGCTCGTCGTAACTGGACGACGGATGCACCCACTTGAGCAGTTCGACCTTGTCGAATTGGTGCAACCGGTTCAGGCCACGGACATCCTTGCCATAGCTGCCGGCTTCGCGGCGGAAACAGGGCGTATAGGCGCAACGACGCACGGGCAGGGCCTCTTCCTCGAGAATCTCGTCGCGGAAGAAATTCGTCAGCGGCACTTCCGCCGTCGGCACGGCGTACAGCTTGTCGAGTGTCTCGTACATCTGCCCCTCCTTATCGGGCAACTGTCCGGTGGCCGTGGCGCTGGCGGCGTTCACAAAGATTGGCGGGCTGACCTCGGTATAGCCGGCCTTCACATCCTCATCCAAAAAGAACTGAAGCAACGCGCGGGAGATTTTCGCGCCCTCTCCCACCAAAAATGGGAACCCCGCCCCGGTGACCTTGGCGCCGCGGGCAAAATCGATGAGGTTGGCAAAACCGGGAATTTCCCAGTGCGGCTGCGCATGCGACGAGGCCGATTCAATCGCACCATTTGTCGCGTAGACCTTGTTTTCCTCCGGTGTGCGGCCATCGGGCACGCTGGCATGCGGGATGTTCGGCAGCGAAAGCATCGCGGCGTGGCACTTTTCCTCGGTTTGCTTGAGGATTTCGTCCTTCGCCTTGATCTCCTGCGACACCGCTTTCATTTCCTGAACCTTGGCCAGGAACTCGGGCGACCCTTTTTTGGCGGCGGCCATCTCGTTGTTCGCCGCCTTCTGCTTGGACCGCAACGCCTCCACTTCCACAAGCAGCGCACGCCACGACGCATCGAGCGCGAGAATGGCGTCGAGATCGACATCGAGGTGCTTCCGCGCGATGGCCGCGCGGACAATCTCGGGTGAATCACGGAGGAGTTTGGGATCGAGCATGGAGACGAAAGTTGAAGAAGAATTGTGGCTTCTAGCAAGGGGTAACCACGGGAAGAACGGAAAACACAAGGTGGGGCGGGACCGCTGGGCCCGCCGGGTTTTACTGCAAACTTCAAAAACGGACGGCCCCGCGGTCCGTCCCTACCTCACCCTGCCAATCACACCACCGCGCCTAGGCGACGTTCATCGGCGCCTTGCTGAGGGAGCGGGCGGTCACGCCTTCGATCCGCTGGAAGAGATGGAAGACTTCCTTCACCTGCAACAGCCGCAGGTCACCCACCGGAGCCTGGATCGCGTGGTTGGTCGGACTCTTCAACGGATACGGCCCGTATTGCTGCGGATCGGTGGGACCAAACAGCCCGATCGTTTTCAAGCCCATCGCCGCGGCGAGGTGCATCGGCCCGCTGTCGTTGGATATCACCCAGTCGGATTTTGACAGCAATGCCGGCAGCGACGTCAGGCTCGTGTTACCCGTGAGATTAAGGAACGACCCGTCAGGAAAGGACTCGCGGCATGGCAGGTAATTGTTTCCCGCCCACACGACCTTGCGTCCGGCCTCGCGGATGAGTTGCGCCGTGAGCTGGGCAAATCCATTCCATTTTTTCATGCTCTGACCGCTGTCGGGAAAAATCAGCACCGGACGGATGCCCTTGCGCGGCTCCATGAAACTCAGATTCAGGCGCTCGAGTTCCCGGAAGCGCAACGGTCCCGCCAGGCGCGGCTCGGCGCCGACGGTCCGGCAAAACTCCAGCAGGATGTCCAGCACGTGGCTCTGCGCGCCCGCCGCCGGCAGCGGAACTTTTTCACCGTAGAAAAACCCCGCTCCCTCGCGCGCATCGCAGCGACCCACCTTGCGAGGGGCGCGGCTCCATTTTGCCATCAGGCCGGTGCGGAACAGCCCCTGCATGTCGAGCACGAGATCGAATTCCTTGCGCCGAACTTCCCGCATCAGTTGCAGGAAACCGCGGGCTCCTCCGTTTCGGCGAAACACATAAACCTGGTCGACCGCCGTGCATGAACGCACCAGGGGAGCAAAGATATCACGCACGATCCACGAAATGCGCCACTCGGGCCGCTGCGCCTTGATCGACGCCGCGACCTGCAATCCGTGAACAATGTCACGGAGTGCGGAAGGCTTGATGATGAGCATTTCCGGCATGTGGGACCCGATTTGACCGCACTTCCCGCGCGGCGTTCCTGAAACGTGTTTCCCGCTCGGTGAAACGCAAATGAGAATCGTGCTCCGGAAAACTTTTTCCGGGATTTAACCCCGATTTCGCAAACCGTTTCAGATCGAACGTCCCCGCAATTCCTCCAGCGCGGCCAGGACCGCCGCAGGTTCCAGTCGCGCCAGCTGCCCTTCCGGCGCCTCCACCGCCCGGTGTTTGCGCGCCGTCAGGGGAAATGGCCCGAACCGCCGGGGCGAAGTCGGCCCAAAGATCGCCAATACGGGATTTCCCGATGCGGCCGACAGATGCATGGGGCCGCTGTCGTTGCCGATGAACGTCGCCGGTTGCCGGACCAGTGCGATCATCTGATCCATCGGACAACCGGTGAGGTTTAGAAAACGATCCGGCGGGACCTCGCAAGCAGGCTGGGCGGGCTTCCCGGCGCACCAGGCCACCCGCGCCCCGGGGATCGAACGAAAAATCAGGTCGGTCAGTTCGCTGAACCGCGGCCATTCTTTTTCCGCACCCCGGCTGTCGGTGAAGATCACAAAAGTCGAACGGGGATCGGATTTGAAGAAGCCCTGCCAGGGGAAGGCGGCATCGTCTTTCAACACCAGCGGAAATTCCAGCCGCGGCAGCACCCCCGCCGTTTTCAGGAACGGCTGCAGGATTTCCAATGCGTGATGCGGTCCCGCGTCGCCCGGTTTTTCCACCCGCCCGCTATAAAAAAGCCCCGCTCCTTCGCGCGAATCGGGCCGTCCCCACTTTTCGGGAGCCCTGGCCGCAGCCGTCATCAATCCCGACCGCAACAGCCCCTGCATGTCCCAGATGGCATCAAAGCGCCGCTGATGGAGTTCGCGCAGCAGCAGCCAGAACGCCCGCCAGCCATCGCGGCGGCGAAAAATGATCACCTCCTGCACAAAGGGAGCCGCCTGCACCAACCCCGCAAAACGTTCCCTCACCACCCAGCTGATCCGGCAATCCGGACGTTCCTTCGCGAGGGTCTGAATCACCTGCAGCGCGTGCACGATGTCGCCCAACGACGACGGTTTGATCACGAGCAGGGTTTTCATCCAAAGAATGCGCAGGCTTGTGTCCGGGCGGCTTTTCTTCAACTCCATTCACCCGCAATCATGAATTTCGACGCCCCGGAAATCGCCGCCCGCCAAACCGACCTCACCGCCCGCTGGCACCAGGTCCCACCCGCTGCCTCCGGTGACGGTTTTTTCCGGCTGCTCGACGAAAACCACCTGCGCAATTTTTCGCTGTGGCACGAGGAGGACGTCGCGCGGCGCGACGATCTCGGCTTCGAGGCGGTCTACCGGTCGAAGCGCAACATCGACCGCTTCAACCAGGAGCGGAACAATTTTGCCGAGGAAATGGACAAGGCCATCGTCGCCGCGCTGACCCCGGCGGAATCGGGCGTGCCACGCAATTCCGAAACGCCCGGCATGATGATCGACCGCCTTTCGATTCTCGCCCTGAAGGAATTTCACATGCACGAGGAGACCGTGCGCGCCGACGCCAGCGCGGCGCACCGGGAAAAATGCGCGGAAAAACTCGCGCGTATCCGCCGTCAGCGGGCAGACCTCACCGCGTGCCTCGCGGAGCTCTTCGCCGACGTCGCCGCCAAACGACGCACCTTTTCCGTGTACTACCAGTTCAAGATGTACAACGACCCGGCGCTCAATCCCCAGCTCTACAACAAGACGCCTTCCGCTGGCCGCGCATGAGTCGCAGCAGCGAGCAATCCCGGCTTGCGCTGCCCCACTACTGGCCAATGTGGTTTGGGCTCGGCTGTTTCTGGCTGGTCAACCAGCTGCCGTGGCCGGAAAAACACGCGATCGCGCGGGGCCTCGGCTGGTTCGCCTTTCACGTGCTGCGGATCCGCCGCCACGTTGTCTTCGTGAATCTGAAGCTGTGCTTTCCGGAAAAATCCCCGCGCGAAATCCGGACGCTGGCCCGCGCGCACTACGATTCGCTCGCGCTGGGCCTTTTTGAAGTGTGCGCCGCGTGGTGGCTCCCGCCGGAGGAGCTCCCGCAATATCGGATCATTGGCTTGGAAAACCTGACCCGGGCCAGCGCGC
>JBEHXD010000189.1:0-9070 GCA_048498875.1 Verrucomicrobiota bacterium | reverse complement strand
CCGCGGACTGATGGGGTCAGTCAGGGATCGAGCAGGTCTTCGCTGTATCACCGGTGTCGTCTCCATTGCGGTTGCTTTGAGCGACCGGGTGGGTACTTGATGCTTTCATCATGAGCGCGAAAGCACCTTGTTATTCGAAGCTCGTCCGCCGGGTGAGAGTGAGCGCGGTGCCATGGTTCCATCGCAAGAGCGGGACCGGTTTGTTTGAATGATCTCGCGACTCGCCAAAACAAAAAAGGGACCCCCTTATGGATTCAGGTCGCGATTCGAAGAACTCACCGGATGACCGCGCCAGTCTCGTTCAAGATTGGCAACGGGTGCGGTCGGCTATTGAGCATGAAAACGATCTCATCAATCAACGGCTGACGTGGCTGCTGGTGTCGCAAGGGTTTATTTTTGGAGCGTTTGGAGTTGCTTTGAACAAGTTGACCGAGGCGGTTCACGATCTCGCCTTGAGAAACGACATTCATGCTTTGCTCTTCGCCCTGGCCAGCACCGGATTTCTGACCAGCATTTTTTTTTCCCGCGGGATTCTGACCGCCCATCTGCAGCACAATGCCCTCAAGCTTTGGTGGGAAAAGCGGGTCCCCGATAAACTCGCCCGGGAGCGCGATCATCCGCCGATTTGTGGCAATCATCCCTCCTTTGGGTTCCAGATACCCTATCATTGGTTTCCTTATGTCTTCACTTGTGCCTGGCTGTGTCTGTCAATCATTGGGTGGATCAACTACTGGCAACTGGATGCGGCCAGCGGAGTGATCCTCACCATTGGAGCAGTGGTCATCATTATCTTCATCCCCTATCTAATATATAATTTTGCCGCTGCGTTTCGAGCTGCGGATGAAAAAGAAGCCGCGCCGACCGTGTCAGTCGCGACCGCGCCGCCACCGGTGGCGGAAACGGTCGGCGGTCCCCAAAAGGATGGCTAGCTCGGCTGAACCCGCCAGGTCCGGCCGGGCCGGCTCGGGAAAGGGTGCGGCAAATAAAAAGCGCCAGTTTGAAGGTGCCGGTTTTCGTTCTAATCTGCCGGTGGCTCTGGTCGGTCGGGCTTACCATCGTATCGTCTGGCTCCGTAGTGGTCGGCCAGATTTTTGCCGTCAAATCCGCCGGTATTACTTTCCTCGATTTCCGGCAACATGGTTGAATTCCATTCGTACCACAGCCGTTCCAGGCGGTGGAAATCCTGGGGCTGCCGATCCTTCAGGTTGGCGCGCTCCAGGGGATCGTCCGCGAGATTGAAGAGAAAAGTGTTTTGCAGGATCTTGAGGAACTTCAGGTCGCCGTCGCGAATGGCGCGCTGGGCGTTCGCCTTGTAGCGCCAATAAAGGGTGCGCGATACGGGCACCTCCGTCCCGGTTAAAAAAGGCAGCAGGTTTATTCCGTCCACGGGATAGGCCGGATCGGCCGGGGCGCCGGCTGCGGCGAGCAGCGTGGGCAGCCAGTCCATGCTGATCATTACCTGATCGCTGGTCCGGCCGCCGGGGATGTGCCCGGGCCATGTCATGATGGAGGGAATGCGGAGACCGCCTTCCAGCAGTTCGGTTTTTTTCCCCGTGAATGGCCAGGTATCGGAGAATCTCTCCCCGCCATTATCACTGGTGAAAATCACGATCGTGTTTTCGGCCAGGCCGTTGTTCTCCAGTGCCTGCCATACGCGGCCCACCTGGCGGTCCATGGCCTCCACCATCCGTTGATAGGTTTTTTGCGTGCCTCCGTCATAATGAAACAGGCCCTGAAAACCGCGTCGCGAGAGACGTTCCGATTCGGCTTCGTCACCCGGAGCCTCCCACGGCCAGTGGGGTGCATTGAAATGGAGGCTCATCAAAAATGGCTGGCGGGATTTTGCATAGCCATTCACCACGTCCACCGCCCGATTGCCGAGCAACTCGGTTGCGTAGCCTGATTGATGAATGGGAATATCATCGTCCCACAGATCCTCCTTCTCGTCGTCGCCACGGTGTGAATAGTAGTCCACCGCGCCGCCGCGAAATCCGTAGAAATGATCATAACCGCTCTGCAACGGGCCGAATTTTGGCAGTGTCCCCAGATGCCATTTTCCGATCAGGGTTGAACTGTAGCCCGCCTTTTTGAGGAGTGACGGAAGGGTGGGATGCATGGGATCCAATCCCACGTCCGGATTGCCGGCCAGCGGTTCTTCGAGGCCGATACGCACCCGGTATTGATATCGCCCGGTAATCAGCGCCACGCGCGTCGCGGAGCAAACCGCAGAATTGGCGTACGCCTGCAGAAAGCGGACACCCCGCGCGGCGAGATGGTCCACGGCCGGTGTACGAAGCTCCGGCCGTCCATAACAACCGATGTCCGCATACCCGAGATCATCCGCGAGAATAAACACGATGTTCGGCGGAGCCTTCCCCCCGGGGAGAGCCTTCAGTTTCAGACCCATCGCCAGGGCGATCATTCCCGAGGCAGCCCCGCGCAATACGTCCCGTCGGGAGATCGGCTGGTTTTCCAATGGCATCATATAAATTTTTTTCACCCAATGCCGGGCGGCGGAGCCGATTCTGACGATGAACAGCAAATCACACCCGCATGGGAAAGCAATCCGGCTCGCTCCATTTTTCCTCCACGTCGTCGTGAATTATTACCGCACCTCGGGGCGCTTGACGCGACGGGCGGATTTGCCTGAATGGCGGGGTGAGTTTCGCGCGACGATTCAGGTGTCCCGCCGGAGTGGCGCTCTGGGCTTTTGCCGCAGGACTGACGTCCTTTGCCGCACCGGGCGCGGCCCCGCCCCGGGGACATGAGGTCGTTTCCCTGACCGCCGAACAAAAGGATTTCATGACCTGGCGGTTTGGGATGTTTGTTCATTTCAATCTCGGCACTGTGGCGGACATTGACTGGGCCGGAGGTTATGAAGATCCGGCGCTGTTCAATCCTGCAAAACTTGATTGTGGACAATGGGCCGACGAGGCGAAGGCGGCAGGCATGACTTATCTGGTCCTGACGGTGAAGCACACGGAAGGCATTGCCCTCTACGACAGCGCGGTCACCACACATGACATCACGCTCTTCAGAAATTTCCGGAACGGCCGGGCCGATATCGTACGGGAATTCGTGGAGGCCTGTCGTTCGCGCGGACTGAAAGTCGGCTTCTATTATTGTTTTCCCGGCGATTACTCGGACGACGCCCATCACAATGCGCCGCCGGCCGGGAAACCCAATCTCCACGGTCTGCCCGTGGAAGCTGCCGGCGACTACACCGGCTTCATGAAAAAACAGCTCGCGGAGCTGCTGACGAATTACGGCCCGGTCGACCTGATGTGGATCGACCAGTACGACAACAAGTACACTGCCGCCCGGTGGCCCGAGCTGAAGGCCTGCATGAAATCGCTTCAGCCGCATTGTCTGGTGCTCGGCAACAATGCCAAGACCCTGCAGGATTCGGATGTGGTCAGCATCGAATTCCCCTGGAAGACCACACTGCCGCAGGCCGAAAACGATTTGCCGGCGGAAGTCTGCGATACCATCCAGACCGGTGCCCGCTGGTTCTGGCGGGACGCCACACGCGCGGAGGATTTGCAGCCGGCGGAAGCCGTGGTGGCGCGCCTCAAGGCCTGCAATGAACGAAAAACGAATTACCTCCTCAACGTTCCCCCCGATCCCACCGGGTTGATTTCCGGACCGCACTTGAAGCGCCTGCGCGAAATCGGCGCGTTGCTGCGAGCGGGCGCCGCGGGGAAATAACTGACGGATGACCGGAGGCTTTTGGCCCACGGATGGTTTCTTTTTCCCGTGGATTCCATGGCGCTCGTTCCACGGTCAGGTCCTGTTATGACACGATAGGGCTCAGGCCTGACAGGGCGAGGGGGTAAATCGGGCTTCTGGTGAAGGTTTCGGGCTAGACGCTTTGCCGGCGGAGGGCAGAATGCCGTGGTTTTACTGGAGATGTTTTCTTCACGTTTTTGCGGTCCCTGGCCTTCATCCATCGGGCGGATGTGGCTTCCCCTCCATCCCTTGCTGATGGAATTGACTCCGCATGTCCGCAGCAATTGGCCGGCGGGTTTTACCCTGTATCCACCTCGTTCTGACATAAAATGAATTTCTTTTCCGGCTGCCGGGCTCGCGATCGCCGCTCGCGCGATCGTGCATCCCGTAAATCTTTCCGCTGAAAATCATCAACTCCACCCCACCTCACATGCGTTTGCGTTCTCCGCTCCTGGTTGCGGCTGTCCTGTTGGCCTTTGCCTCAACCGTGCCCCCGGCGATTTCCGCCGATAAATTGAATCTGGAGCGGGTCACTCCCGTGCCGGACACCGAACCGATTCCGACGATGGATTTTTTCCGGCCGCTGCTGCTCCAGCAGCCGGTGTTGAATCCTTCCGGCACCCACATTGCGGCGGTGATCACGGCGGCAAAGGACAAACATCAGCTCCTCGTCTACGAACTGAAGACCAAGAAAATCGAGACGGTGGGAAGCGCGGGGGACAAGGACATCTACAGCGTGTCGTGGCTCAATGACCAGCGGCTTATGTTCAGCCTGGGTGCGCGAAAGATGTATGGCGTGGCGATCCTGGCGGCCGATGTGGGTAACATCGATCATGCCTACCCGGTGCTGCAATATTACTACTCGAGGCTTCTTTCCGTGCCGCCGCAGGACCGGTTGCATCCGCTGGTGTGGAACCGGTACGACGGGCTTGGGGAAATGTTGAATCATGATCTCGGCGTCGCCCAGATCGAGACGGGCACGAAGGGACACCTTGTCGATTTGCTCGCGGCGGGCGCGGAGAACGTGAAGTTCGATCTTCTTCGCGAGGAAAATGAGGCTCACATCCGCAAACGCTATCCCAGTCCGGCGACCGGCCTGGTGCTTTATTATCTCACCGACCGGGTCGGGCAGCTGGAGTTTTGCGTCACGGACATCGATGGAAAGGAAACCCTGCATCACCTGGTGGGCGACCACTGGGAAAAGTGCGCCGTCGACCTGGAGAAGATCGAGATCGTCGGCTGTGGCGAGACCCCCGGGCAACTCGTCGTGCAGGGTCCCCGGCAGGAGGGCAAGCCGTCGGCGCTGCAATTCATGGATGGTGTGACCGGCACGCTGGGGGACGTTTTGCTCCAGGATGCGGGCTACGATTTCTACAGCGCGGGCAGTTCTGAAGGCTGGCTGTACCGGGATCCGGTCAGTCACACCATCGTCGGGGCGATGTTTGATCGCGGCGGGCCCCAGTCGGTCTGGTTCAACGAATCCTATCGTAATTTGCAAAAGGCGTTGGAGGGTTTTTTCCCGGGAGTTTTTGTCCGGATCATCGGAAGCGATGAAGCCCAGAAGCTGTTTCTCGTCGCCACCTTTTCGGACCGGCAGCCGGTCGTCTACAGCTGGGTCGATCTGGAAAAACACACGGGCGGTCTGATCAAGAGTTCGGCGCCCTGGATCGACCCGAAGCGCATGCAGCCGGAAAATATTGTGAAGTTCAAAACCCGCGATGGCCGGCGGCTTGATGCCTACCTGACGCTGCCCGCCGGCGCTTCGAAGAGCAATCCACCCCCGATGGTGGTGCTGCCGCACGGCGGTCCCTGGGTGCGCGATTCATGGGGCTTTGATGGTGAGGTGCAGTTTCTGGCCAGTCGTGGTTACGCGGTGCTTCAGCCAAACTACCGCGGCTCAAATGGCTATACCTGGATGTTTCCCGAGGAGGACAAATGGGATTTCGTCAAAATGCATGACGACGTCACGGACGCGACCAAGGCCATTATCAATGCCGGCCTGGTGGATCGTGACCGGATCGCGATCATGGGCGGTTCGTTTGGCGGTTATCTCGCCATCGCTGGCGTGGTCCATGAGCCCACGCTTTATCGTTGCGCCGTCACCATTGCCGGGGTGTTCGATTGGGAGGAACACGTGCGGGGAAAAAAGTACGACCAGTATGAGTCTTCGGCTTACGGTTACTTCATGAGGAAGCTGGGTGACCCCAAGGAGAACAAAGCAAAGTTCGACGCCATTTCTCCCGGCCGTCACGTCGACCAAATCCGTGTGCCGGTTTTTGTCTCGGGCGGCAAGGATGACACCACCGTGGAGATTGCGCAATCGAACGCGTTGATTTCGGCCCTGGATAAATACCACGTGCCGCACGAACAGTACATTGTCGGCGAGGAAGGCCACGGCATGAGACATCTCGACAAACAGGTGGAGCTCTATGATCGCATCGAAAAATTCCTCGCCAAAAACCTTGCGCCGGTGAAACCCGCCACCCCTGCCGCGCCGTGAGGTATTTGGCCGGGGCAGGGTGTATGGGTTCTGAATCGACGGTTATGGTCGGCTCGGACATAAACCGAGACGACCGCAACGATGAACCCGCAGCACTACACCTCGGATGCAATTTGCCAGGCAATGCAGCTTGGCGCGTTTGTTGATCCGTCGTGGGCAGGTGCTTCATCGTCGGTGCTGCGCGTAGTCCTGACTCCGTCGTTTCATCCTGAAGTGTGCCTGACGATGGTTGAACGGCCGGACTCGGTGTTGCTGTCGGTGGTGGCATTGAACGAGCAGCTGTGGAGTCATCCCGCGGAAGTTTTTCGCGCCACGAGCCGCGAGGAGGCGAAGCTTTCAGGAGATGTGTTCAGCGAACTCGCCCGGAGGTTTGAAACCGCCGTGAATTCCGCCGGGCCGGTCCGGCGATATGTTTGCATCGACGGAATGGGATCCGAGACCTGTCTGATGGTGGCGGGAAGCGGGAAACAGCTTCGGGCTCACGTCTCTTCGCCAGACCTCAACCAGTTTGTGTCGCGGTGGCTGGAAGTGGCCTGGCGCAAGCCGCAGGTTACGTGGGTGTCGAATATCCGTTGGAGGCCGTGGTAGCGGAAAAACCGGTAACGAAGCTGATCGTTCTCGGAACACCGGAAGAACAAGCAGACTATTTGAAGGCGGTTGGGAAATCGAAGGGAGCGAATGCCCGGCGCGGCGGTGCCGCCAGATCGTAAACGAAAAAGCTCGGGCGTTTTTTACGCCCCATGACAAGTTCTGACAAATTATTACGCAGTCGTGACGACCTTTCCCCGGGTATGGGTTAGTCTGGGGCATGCGATTCCCGATCCTTCGGACTTCTTTCATGACCGCTGCCGTGGCGGCTTCGCTTGCTTTTTTGTTGTTGCCGGCCTGTGCCAGCAGACAAGGGCAGGTGAAAACGGAATCGACCGCCGTCTCCCGGTCGAACGCCCCGGCGATCAGAACGATCGAGTTCGATTCCAGGTCCTACCAGGTCGAATGGATCGATTATGAGATGGACTTTTATGCCCTGATCAGGGGCGCACGCGAGATGCTTTCTGTTGAACAAGATCCCTGGTCCAGGGTGGCCACGCCGCCCGATACTGTTTCCACGGTGGTTGGCTTTGTCCGGCGATGGCAGGACGGGCAAATGGATTTAACGGGTGAGATCGTCTCGTGGGAAAATCGCGACCTGCAATTCGACGGTGGTTCCCCGCACTTGTCTCATCGTGCACCACACGAGATTCCGACCTGGCGACTGCCGAGTGACTCTCCCTTCCGTTTGTATAAAACACTCGCCGGATCCCGTATTGGGACTGACGTCAACAGCCGGAATCAGGCTTCGCCGACAAACGAAGAAGCCACGCCTCCCGTTGCCGATTTTGAAGACGGGGAGCGGTATGTTTTCTGTGTGAAGCACGATCCGGCAGGGGAACTACCCGCGTGGGCTGGTGATATCCTGGCTGTTATCCACCTTGTTCCCACTTACAAGATCGCGGCGCCCAATCCCATTTGGCCGATCGACGTCGCCCGGCTGAAAGGTTTTAAAACCGTCGAAACTGGCAAAGCGGCCAATGCGGTTGCATTTGAGCTCAGCAAGGTCGGCCGGGAATTTGGCTGGCGGGACAACCGTCAGGAGAGAAATGGCGAAGCGAGCAGCCAGTTCATGCAGATGCTGACTTACGCCTTGAATGGGATTATCTGGGAAAAGCTGCCTGTAACTCCGGAAAAGGATGGGCCAGCCATGCCATGGCAGTATGTCATCCAATACGAGGACCGGGGTTCGACCCGGAGCGTGACCCTTTCCCCTTTGGCCAACGGGAAGGAACTTATCCTGGAATCGGCCGAACTCGGCCGTTGGAAAGGCGAAGACGCCGGATTGATCACGGCGGCATTTGGGAAGCTCTAAACACAAAAGTAGCCGGTGATGTAAATTTTGATCGTTGGATCAGAAATTCCCGTTGCCTGCTGGATGTATTTTTCGGCCCGATACCGGTTTTAAAATCCGGATTTCCTGACATCGCTGTCGAACGGGCTTACATTTTTGGGTGAAAGCTCCGGTTCTTTTTTTGAGCCCGGATTCGGGAGAATCCAAGTGCAAGGTGCTCGCGCGCATTCGCGTAACAACTCTGTTACTGATGGAAAATCAACGGGGCACATTCCATGCACGAATCGACGGGCTTGATCAGGTAACACTTCAAAATAAATGAAAACGCCCCAATCCACCCACCCAGTTCTCCCGGGAGTTCTGTTGTTCGTTTCCCTCCTGTTGTCAGCCACCGTGACTCGTGCGACCATGATCCATTTTCAAACGGATCTCACCGGCCCCGGCGAGAGCCCGGCCAATGCTTCTCCTGGCATGGGTACGGCGGACGTCTATTTTGATGACACGGCCCAAACGATGGAAGTGAAAGTCAGCTTCTCGGATCTGCTTGGGACCGCGACGGCATCGCACATTCACGCCGCGACCGCCCTGCCTGACACCGGCACCACTGGCGTTGCAACGGAAACTCCCACCTTTGGCGGATTTCCACTCGGAGTGAAGTCCGGGACCTACGATCACCTGTTTGATCTGACTCTGGCGGCATCGTTCAACATCGCATTCATCAATGCCAACGGGGGAACCGTCGCGGGCGCCTCCGCCGCATTGGAGAACGCCTTGTTGTCGGACAAAGCCTATCTCAATATTCACACGTCCATGTTCCCCAGTGGTGAGATCCGCGGGTTCCTCCATACGGTTCCTGATGGCGCTTCGACGGGCTCATTGTTTACTCTGGCCTTCGGTGGCATGGCGGTGTTTTTGCGCGGCCGGAAAATGCACGCCTGACAGGTGGTCTCCAAAGATGG
>JBEHXD010000188.1:0-9095 GCA_048498875.1 Verrucomicrobiota bacterium | reverse complement strand
CCGTGCAGGCCTTCGGCATTCCCTCGCTCACTTATCAATGGCTCCTGAACGGTGTGCCGATTGCCGGAGAGACCGGGGCCAGCTACACGGTGGCGGCCGTGAGCGGGACGGACGCGGGCATGTATTCCGTCATCGTGAGCAACGGCTCGATGTCCATCACCAGTCCCGCGGCTTCGCTGGTGATTCCCGGGGGCGCGCCTGTGATCGCGCTGCAACCGGCCAACACGTCGGGCCTGCTCGGCACGACCGCCACGCTCAACGCCTGGGCGCTGGGTGACGGGCCTTTCACTTATCAATGGCTGAAGGATAATTCTCCGATTGCGGGCGCGACGAATCAGTCGCTCCGCATCACGGGTCTGCAGGCGTCCGACGCGGGCAGCTATGCGGTGGCGATCACGAATGCGGGCGGCACGACTACGAGCAATGGGGCTACGCTGACGACTATCGCACCCGCGAACACCGTGCCAGCCCTGCCACAGATTCCGACGGGAATTTTTGATGTCACGACCTACGGCGCGGTGGGCGACGGAGCAACGAACAACACCGTCGCGATCCAGGCGGCGATCAATGCGGCAAAGAACGCGGGTGGCGGCACGATTGAATTTCCTCCGGCAGCGGGAGCTTACCTCAGCGGTCCGATCACGCTCGGCAGTCATCTCAACTTCCAGATCGACGCCGGTGCCACGCTGCGCGCGCTGCCGTTTGGCGTCTACCCGAACAGCAATACGGTGCCCGCGCATTTCATCACCATTCCAAATGCCTCGACCGATGTTGAGTTCAGTGGCGGTGGCACGATCGATGGCGATGGCAGCCCGTGGTGGGCGGCGTTCGATGCGGGCACGATCACCAGCCGTCCGCGACTCGTGCAGATCAACAAGTCGTCCAACATGCTCTTCACCGGCGTGACCTTGTTGAACTCGCCAAATTTCAACCTCGCGTTCAGTGGCGCCAATAACAACACGACGCTTTTCGGTGTGACGATCCTTGCCCCGGGTGATTCGCCGAACACGGACGGCATGGACCTCGCCGGCACCAACTACCTGGTGCAAAACTGCTCGGTGTCAGTGGGCGACGACAACATCGTGGCCAAGCCCGGCAGCGTGTTCTGCAGCAATCTGTACATTGCGAACTGCACGATCGGCGCCGGTCACGGCGTTTCGATCGGCGGGCAGACCAATGTCGGCCTTGACGGCATGGTCGTGACAAACTGCACGTTCAACGGCACGAGTTCCGCGCTCCGTTTCAAGGCGGACCCGACGCAAGGTGGGCCGGTACAGAATGTGACGTTCTCCAACCTGACGATGACGAACGTGCAATATCCGATTCTGTTCTACAGCTATTACAATGTCCTCGGCAGCCCCGGCGCGATCTCGGGCAGCAGTCAGATCACGCCGGCGAAAGCCAACGCCTACAACGCCACACCGCCAAACTCGCTCTCGTTGCCGACGATTCCGACGTGGAAGAATATTACGGTGACCAATCTCACGGTAACCAACGGCTCGGGCTACAGCACGATCTGGGGATTGCCGACCGCCGCGGGTTTGATTGCCAACATTACGCTCAACAATGTGACCATTTCCGGCGGAGCCGGGCTTGAACTCTACGACGCGGCGAACATCCAGCTGACGGGTGCAACCAACGTGGGCCCGATCATCACGTGCAATGCGCTCGCAATCACGGGCCAGCCGGCGGGAAAGACGATCACGGCGGGTGACAGCGTCACGTTCACCGCCACCGCGGTGGGGGGAAGTGGAACGAACAACACCGGTCTTACCTATCAGTGGAAACTCGGCGGTACGCCGCTGAGCGATGGCCTGCAGTCGGATGGTTCGACGATCAGCGGTGCCACGACGCCGACGCTGACGATCACAAATGCGCGGGTCACGGACGCCGGCGATTACGCCGTGACCGTTTCGACCGCGCTCGACGGTTATGATACGTCGTCAAGCACCCTGATCGCCAACAGTCTGCCGGTCAGTGCGACCAGCAACGTGGCCTCGCTGATCGTCAACCCCATCGCCGCAACGATCTCGCTTTCCGATGCGACGGTCACGTATGACGGCAACCCTAAGACGGCGACGGTCACGACGAATCCAACCGGTATCGCGGTGTCGTTAACCTATAACGGCAACGCGACAGCGCCGACTGATGCTGGCACTTACGCGGTCGTCGCCACGGTGGCGGATGCGAATTACGCGGGTGATCAGGCTTTGGCTACTCTGGTAATTCAACCCGCGTCGGCATCGGTCACCTTGTCGGATCTCGCGCCTACCTACACGGGCGCGCCGCTCGCCGCGACGGTCACAACGGTGCCGGCCGGCGTTGCTGTGGCGTTGACTTATAACGGCACTGCCAACGCACCGACGAATGCGGGTAATTACGACGTGGTCGCGACGGTGAGCGATCCGAACTACACCGGTTCGGCGACCGGCACGCTCGTCATCAATCGCGCTCCGGTCATGATTGCGCTCAGCAATTTGAATTGGGTGTACGACGGTTCCCCCAAGGCGGCGACAATTACCACCGTGCCTGGCGGCATTCCCGTGTCAGTCACCTATGGGGGCAGCCCGTCCGCGCCGACCAATGCCGGTTCCTATGCTGTGAGTGCGATGGCCGGCGATCCGAACTACCTCGGCTTTGCGGACGGCACGTTGGTGATCGCAAAATCCACGATCGCCACGATCGCGCTCAGTCCTCTCACGCAAGCCTATGATGGCTCGCCAAAGACGGTCACGGCTGTCACGGCGCCCGCCGGATTGACGGTGAATCTCACTTACGACGGAGCCGTCGCCGCGCCGATTTATCCCGGCACGCACACGGTCGTCGCGACGATCAGTGATCCAAATTTCACGGGCACAAAGACGGACTCGGAGGTGATCACGATCACCGCGTTGGTACGGCATGCGCCGCAGTTGAACGGGATCATCGACGGTTCACTGCAGTTGCTCCAACCCGAGGCGTTTGCGCTCAACAGCAGTGCGTCGCTCTCCGGTGATTTGCTGGTGCCCGGCACACCTGGACTGCAACTCAACGGCAGACCCGCATTGGCCGGCACGAAGGACGGTCCTGGCAGCGCGACGCCGACCAACTACACGGTGACGATCAACAGTGGCGCGGTCCTGCGCTACCTGGTCCGTCACGTAAACGCGATCACGATGCCCACGGTCTCGGTACCTCCGGCGCCGTCAGGCACGCGTGATGTGGCGATCAACAGTGCGGGGCAGAGCCCGGGCAGTTTTGCGACGTTGCGCAATCTCACGATCAACGCCAATTCGACTTCGGTGGCGGTGCCGGCGGGAACGTACGGGACGTTTGTGGGCAACGGCAGCAGCACATTTGTGCTCGGCGTGGCCGGCTCGACCCAGCCGGCAATCTACAATCTGCAAAGTCTGACATTGAACAGTTCGGCGAGTCTCCAGGTGGTCGGACCGGTGATCCTGACAGTCGCAAACGGCGTTACGCTCAACGGGGTGGCGGGCAATCCGGCGCATCCGGAATGGCTCACGCTCAATGTGGCCGCGGGTGGCGTTACGCTCAACTCCCACGCAGCCCTGCGCGGCGTGGTGACCGCTCCGACGAGTTCCGTGACGCTAAACGGCGCCACGCTCAATGGCCGCGTGACTTCCGATCGCCTCACGCTGAATGGCAATGCGCTGCTCGACGACGCAACGCCGTGACCGGATATATCGTTTAACCACGAACCGATCGCGATATCGGCCCCGGATTCCGCGCTTCCATGCGTGGAGTCTGCGTCTATGCGAAGTACTCACGGTCGAAAATCAAGGAGCCGGCATCAACCTCGTTTGTCATTCTGAACGAAGTGAAGAATCCATGGGCTGCAACGCCCGGCGAACAAATGGATTCTTCGCTGCGCTCAGAATGACAAAAGGAGTCATTACGCCTTGAAAGGGGAGCGTAATTTCCCTCTTCGATCTTGTGTAAAAGCCGGCCGATTTATGATGCGCAAGTTATAGCAGTATCGTTGTTTGCCGAATCATAACCGTCTCCAAAGTCGGCCTTAATCGATCACCTGATGTGTCGATTAACCCACGATGTTGTCCAAGAAAATTGTCGGCCTGGCTCTCGGTGTAACCCTCTGGGTCGGAGCCATCACGGTCGCGTTTTCCGCGCTGGCCCGCTATTCGGCGAGTGAAGGGCCGGCGCGTGCGCCAAGTGACAAAACCGCCGGATTTTTTGCCCTCCATCGCCAGCCGGGCCGGCCCTTGCTGGTCATGGCAGTACATCCCCTTTGTCCCTGTACGGACGCCAGCCTGGACGAGTTGGGCGACTTGCTTGCGCGCAGTCATGGGTCCTGCGATGCGCTGTTGCTGCAGTATCATCCGCTTCAGGGAACACCGGACTGGCCGGTCGACATCACTCCGAGAAAACTGGGTGGTGTGGCGGTCAAAGTCGTCCTCGACGAGGGCGGAAAAATTGCGGCCGAACTCGGCGCCGAAACTTCCGGGCATGTGGTTTTCATGGATGCCAGGGGCACGGTTCGCTTTCACGGGGGACTGACCATCGCACGGGGACACCGTGGAAAATCGCCGGTTCAGGACTCCATCCTGACCATCGTGCAAGGTGGAACGGCTGATCTGATTTCCGCACCGGTTTTTGGCTGCACTCTTGAGTCGGATTGTACGCCGGCAAATTCGCGATGACACCCACGACCACAACAGTGACCAATATCCCTCTCGGCCTGTCGTCTCCGACATGTGCCAATGGCCGTCGTCAGACTGTGCAGGAACTTTTTGTCACCTATGAACAAAAAGTAATCGCGCAAACCAACCGGCTTTTCTGGTGGCTGCTGACGACCCAATGGATTTTTGCCGTGCTGTTTGCCACCGTCTGGTCGCCCCGGGCGTGGGCCGGGCAGGAGAGCAGCATTCATCCTCATCTGATTGCAGCGCTGGTACTCGGTGGCCTCCTGGTTTCGCTTCCCCTGGGTCTGATGCACTGGATGCCGTACAGCCTGGTTACGCGTCACGTGACCGCGATCGCGCAGGTAAGTTTCTCGGCGTTGCTGATTCATCTGACGGGCGGGCGGATCGAAACTCATTTTCACGTTTTTGGATCGCTCGCCTTTCTCGTCCTATACCGCGACTGGCGGATCATGGTGACGGCGACGCTGGCCATTGTCCTGGATCACCTGCTGCGGGGGCTCTGGTTTCCCTCATCGGTTTATGGCGTGCCGTATGTGACGATCTGGCGGACCGCCGAGCATGCGGGCTGGGTGATTTTTGAAGACGTTGTGCTGGTGTGGGCGTGCATCGTTTCCCGTCGTGAAATGTGGGAAATCTGCCGGCGGCAGGATGCTCATCAGCAGTTGCTCGATGATCTTGAACAACGTGTCTCCGACCGTACCACCGCGCTGGAAGCCGAAGTGGCGAAACACCAGCGGACCGCCCGTGAACTGAGCCAGTCCGAGGAACGCTACCGCACCCTGATTGCCAATCTTCCGATCGGAGTCTTCAAGACGACTCGCGATGGTTCCGTGCGACTCGCCAATCCCTATCTGTTGAACCTGCTGGGCATTCCCCTCGATCTCGACCTTGGCAAACTCAACATGGCCGATGGCCGGCTGTTCCCGGCGGAGGCACGGGAGCGATTCTGGCAACGACTTGAAACAGACCGCGAGGTCCGCGCCTTTGAAACGGCCTTCCACAAAGGTGACGGCACGGTGATCGATGTGCTGATCAATGCGCGAGGGCACATCACTCCCGGGGAACCGCCGCATTGCGAAGGCACCGTCGAAGACGTCACCGAGCGCAAGCGCGCCGCCCGCGAACTGGAGGCGCTCCATCGTCAACTCGTCGTGGCCTCGCGCGAAGCCGGCATGGCGGAAGTGGCGACAGGGGTGCTGCACAATGTCGGCAACGTGCTCACGAGCGTGAATGTCACCGTTCGCGACGTGCTCGAACGTCTTCGCAGCAGCCGTCTCAGCCACCTGCATCAGGTTGCGCAGGTGCTTCAGCGGGAACAATCGCGACTCGTCACCTATCTGGCCGATGATCCCGCCGGCCGCCAGCTCCCGGGATTCATCGTCAAACTTGACGAACATCTTGCCGCGGAAAATCTCCGTTTGCAGAACGACGTTGACCGGTTGGTCCGGCACTTCGAACACATCCGTGAAATCATCATGGTGCAGCAGAGTTCCGCCCGGCTTTTCGGGGTGTGCGAAACCCTGTCGCCGCCGCAGTTGTTCGAGGACGCGTTGAAGCTCGTCACCCAGTCGCTGGAACGTCATGGCATCGCTCTGGAGCGGCGTTTTGGCGAGGCCCCTTCGCTGAAAGCGGATCGGCACAAGATTTTGCAAATCCTCGTCAACCTGCTGCAGAACGCAAAGGACTCGATTGCCGGATCGGACGCCCCGGGCGGACGCATCGTTGTGCGGGTGGCCGCCGGGGAAGCCGGGTTCATTGCCCTTTCGGTCGAGGACAACGGCCCCGGCATCGCCCCTGAGAATCTCAGCCGGATTTTCCAGCACGGATTCACCACCAAGAAAAACGGGCATGGATTCGGCCTGCACAGTGCGGTGCTGGCGGCGCGCGAAATGCATGGCGACCTGGTGGTGGCCAGCGAAGGATTGGGCCGCGGCGCGCGCTTTACGCTTACCCTGCCATCGGTACCGCCTGCCAGCTCGTGAACACGAACTTCAATCATCGCGTACTGCTCGTGGACGACAATCCGTCCATTCACGATGACTTTCGCCGGATTCTGGCTCCGCCGAAGGTCTCCGCGGATCTGGATGCCGATGCCGCGGCCATCTTCGGCGGCCCGGTCGTCGTGCCGGCGCTCGCGGCGCCGTTTGAACTCGATTCAGCGATGCAAGGCCAGGAAGCGCGGGACAAAGTACATGCGGCCCGGGCTGCGGGCCGGCCCGCAGCCCGGGCGTTTGTCGACATGCGCATGCCGCCGGGATGGGACGGGTTGGAGACCATTGGAAAATTATGGGAGGTCGATCCCGAATTGAACGTCGTCATCTGCACCGCGTATTCCGACCATAGCTGGGAGGAAATCCAGGCGGCGCTGCCGGTGCGCGAACGCTGGCTCGTGTTGAAAAAACCGTTCGACAAGATCGAGGTGCTGCAGCTGGCGCACGCGCTCACGGAAAAGTGGCAGCTCACGCGTCAGGCCGGCATGCAACGCGCGACGCTTGAGCGCATGGTGGAGGAACGCACCGAACAATTGCGACGCGGTTTGCGCGTGAAAAATGAATTCCTGGCCAACGTCAGCCACGAATTGCTGACGCCGATGAATGGCGTGCTGGGCATGCTCACTCTTTTGGATGACCTCGGACTAAATCCAGAGCAGCGTGAATGTCTGGCGGATGCCCGGCAGTGCGGTGACCAACTGCTGCAGCTCCTGCAACAAATTCTCGCCTTCAACGACGCCGAGGCGGGAACGCTGTCTCTCGATCCGGTCGAGGCCAGTGCGGACGAATTGCTCGATAACGTTCTGGCGGTTTATCGGGCGCGGGCCTCGCACAAAAATCTCGCACTACAGTCATCCGTCGACGCGGGACTCGCCTCGGGAATCCGGGCTCCTGTGCCTGTGATCAACCAGATTCTCCTGGTGTTGCTCGATAACGCGGTGAAATTCACTTCCACGGGATCTGTCTCGGTCAGTGTTCGCGGCGAAGGTCAGCGGTTGGTCTTCACCGTGCAGGACACCGGCATCGGCTTGTCTCCGGCGCAGCTCGACTGGATTGCACTGCCTTTCGCCCAGGTGGACGGCGGAATGAAACGACGCAATGGCGGCATCGGCCTGGGATTGCCCCTGGCGAAACGGCTTGCCGAATCACTGGGCGGGGAGCTTTCCCTCACCGCGCAACCCGGGGGCGGTACGACTGCGTTGTTTACGGCTTTGCAATCGCCGGCCTTGAATCGCGAAGTGGGTTGAGAGTGAACCCACCGGGATTTTTAAAACTCCGGAATACCCCCGTGCTTACTTCGCCGTCGGTGCCGGTTCGACCGGACGCGAATAGTGCAGCGGCCAGTCGTCAGTCCGAAACGGCACTGCCGGAAGTCCGGCGGCGTTGACCAGATTTGCCGGCGGTGTTTCAAGCCAGGCAAAACGCACCGCCACCGGTTCGGGCACGGCGGCGCAGGTCACGAGGACCATTTCTTTTTCGATCCTGGCTTCAGCGGCATGAAAAATCTGATCCTTTCCCGCCATGGTGAAACCGGCGGGAGCAAGGCCGTCCCGCGTGCGCAGTCCCTCGGCGTGATTGAAGGAAAGTTCGAAACTGCCAGCTGAAACCCGGCTTGACGCAAACGTCGGACCGCGGGCAGGAAGATCAGTGCGTCCATATGTTTCCGCCAGGGCGAGCCGCGCGAGTCGCAGGCCGACATCACGTTTGTTGCTTGGATGGATGTCGTGCCGGTTTGCCACCAGATCGGTCATGACCGCGTAACCCGTGTGGGGAGCGGACAAGGCTTTAATCTGTTCGGCCCAAAAGGCCGGCAGCGCCCCGGCGGTGACGGGGAATTTCGGCCAGAGGGAATAGTCGAAAGGCGCGAGCAACACGCCATAGAAGGGCGCGTCATCAAGACTCCAGGCCTTGCGCCAGCTTTTGATCAGCGCGGTTTGTTTGTCGGCGTAAAGCGCGACGTTGCCTTCCATGCAATTCGCCTCGCCCTGATACCAGAGAAATCCCCGGATCGCATAAGGCGCGTAGGGAACGACCATGCTTTGGAAAAGCTCGGTGGGCTGGACACCCTTGACCCAGGCAAAATACTTCTCGTTATCGAGTCCGCGGAGAGAAGGCGTGTCGAAGGCTTCATGTGGCATCCACGCCTCGATGCGGCTGCCTCCGAAACTCGAATGAATCACGCCCACCGGAATTCCCAGGGTCTGTTGCACCTGTCGGGCGAAATAGTAAGCGGCCGCGGAAAAGTTGGAGTCGCGCAGCGCCTCGGGCGAGCAGGGCAGCCACTGGAAAACGCCCGGGCCACTTTGCTTCAGATCGGTGCGCGGAACCTGGAAAAGACGCACCTGCGGGTAGCGGGCGGCGGCGACCTCGAGGTCGGAATCGTCAACGGGCCGCTGACCTTTACGCGGGCCGAAGGGCTTTTCCATGTTCGACTGGCCGG
>JBEHXD010000187.1:0-9136 GCA_048498875.1 Verrucomicrobiota bacterium | reverse complement strand
GCGGATCCGCTGACCCGCAAGCCCGTCACTCCTTCCGAATCGGAACTCGCCGCCAATCCCCGCAGCCGCTCCGCGAAGCTGCGCGTGCTCCGCAAACTGTAGTTTTCACTCGATGAGACCACCTCCCGCCCATGCTTTCGTCGGTCAGCTCATCACGCTGACCTTGCTGCTGCTGATTTTTTCCGGTTCACTCGGCCTCGGCGCGGTCTGGGTGCGCCAGGAAATTTCCGGATCCGCCAACCGCAGCCGCGGCATTGAAACCAAAATTGCGGACGTGGAGCGCCGTCTCGACGAGGTGAACGCCGACGTGGCCGCGGCGCTGAATCCGGGAGAACTGCTGCGCCAAAACCAGGCGATGATGCTCGGGTTGAGTTCTCCCCGTGAATTGCAGATTCAACACGTGGGGGAGTCGCCGGAAGACCGTCTCGCGGCGAAACGCAACCACGAGATTTTCAGCCGGAAGACCGGCGATCGTTTCGGTTCGGAAAACGCGACCGGGAAACAGCTGTTTAAGGTCACGTTTGCCTCGCTGCGCTGAGTCATGTCGAAAGGTTTCGCCAACAACCGTCTGACCCTGCTCGCCCTAGGCGTGCTGGCCTGTTTCATGGGCGTGGGCGTACGCCTGGTGTTTCTGCAGGTGGTCGATCGCGAGTCGTTGTTGCAGTTTGTGGAAAAGGCCCGCCGGCAGATCGTGGTGGAGCATGCGCGTCGCGGTACGATTCTCGATACCCACGGCAATCTGCTCGCGACCAGCCGTTCCGAACTGACGCTGGCGATTGATCCCTGGATGCTCGTCGACTATCTGGCTGAGGAGAAAAACGAAGCCAAACGCGCGAAGAAGCGCGCCGATCAGGAGGCGAAGCGGGCGCAATTTGCCGCGCTCCTCGACATGCCGGCGGCAGAGATGGAAAAGATCTTTGAACCCAAAATGCGGCCGATCGCGTTGGACAAGGACCGGAAGGACGGCACGCCCGACGGGTTGGTGAAGGATCGCTGGATAAAATTGCGGGAGGGCGTGGATGAGCCGACGTTTGCAAAAATCCAGCAGCTGAATGTGCAGGGTCTGACGTTCGAACGCGTGTACCGCCGCGTGTATCCCTGCGGCGGGCTGGCGGCGCACGTGATCGGCTACCTCAACAAGGAAGGCGCGCCGGTGACGGGCGCGGAGCATAATTTCGATCTCTATCTGAAAGGGCAGGATGGCTGGATCGAATCAGAAAAGGACGGCGCCCGCCGCGAGCTCGCGCAATTCCGTACGCGCGAGGTTCCGGTGCAGGACGGCAATGACGTGGTGTTGACCATCGATTCCGTCGTGCAGCACATCATTGAGGACGAACTCAAGACGATCGCATCGAAGTTCAATCCGCACTTTGCCACGATCATCGCCAGCGATCCGCAGACCGGTGCGATTCTGGGCATGGCCAATTATCCGAGCTTCGATCTGAACAATTTCAGCAAGGCTCCGATCGAAGCCTTGCGCAATTACGCCATCACCGACCGCATCGAACCGGGTTCGACGTTCAAGATCGTGGCGGTTGGCGCGGCCCTCGACCAGGGACTGGTCACACCCCGCACCGAGTTCGACTGCGGCACGCCGACGATCGACTACAAGGGGCGCACGATCAAGCTGCCCAAGGAAGACGAGGTCTATAATATGCTGAGCGTGGCCGATATCGTGGCCCACTCCAGCAACCGCGGCGCCGCGCAGCTTGCGATGCTCATGGGCGAGGAGAAATTCTACGATTACGCCTGCAAATTCGGCTTTGGCCAGAAAACCAAATTTCAACTCGGCAGCGAAGTGCGCGGTACGCTCGCTCCGCCGTCGCAATGGGACGGCCTGACCATTTCCCGCATGCCAATGGGACACTCGGTGGACGCCACGCCCCTTCAAATTCACATGGCGATGAGCGCGGTGGCCAATGGGGGAGCTTTGCTTCGTCCCCAAATCATCCGCGAAATCCGTGACAGCGATGGCAAGGTCATCCGGACCTTCGATCCGGAAAAACGCGACCAGGCGCTCAAGCCCAGTACCGCCGCGCTGCTGGCCCAGTTGCTGACCGGCGTGGTCCGTGTGGGCACGGCCAAGGGTTTTGACATCAATGGATTTGAAGTCGCCGGCAAGACGGGCACGACGCAAAAGCTGGTTGACGGCAAATATGTCACCAACCGCCACACCGGTTCATTCGTCGGCTTTTTCCCGGCGAGCCGTCCGCAGGTTGTGCTGTCGGTGATTGTCGACGACGGCAAAGTCACCACCGGGGATCGCACGGCGTGGGGTCGTGTGGTTGCGGCTCCTTCCTTTCACCATATCGCCGAGCAACTCATCCAATATTACCTGATCAAGCCGGTCGCTCCCGTTTCCCGCAATTTGCTCGCGATGCAAGGAGGTGCATTGTGATTGGTTACCTCACGCAAAATCATCCGCTCATCGCCGCGTTTCGCTCGCAGCCGCTTCACCGCAAACGCGCGGCCTCGCGGGTAACCCAGCGTATTTTTAAAATGGCCCCGAAGCTTTCCGACTATTTTCACGACGGCGACATCGTTGCCAGCAAGGGCGACCTCGACCGCCCCATCTCCGGTCTCGCCATGGACAGCCGGCGCGTGATGGCGGGAAATCTTTTCTTTGCACTGCCCGGACGGCGCGCGGACGGCAATTCCTTCATTGACGAAGCGATCAGTCGCGGCGCGGTGGCGATCGTGGCGGAGAAAATCCCCTCGGGCACGGCGGCCCGGGTTACGTACATTCAGGTGGCGGATGCGCGCCGCTGTCTCTCCCGGGTTTCCCAACGCTACTACAATTTCCCGGACAAATCGCTCGACCTCATCGGCGTCACCGGCACGAACGGAAAAACGACGGTCACCAATCTCATCAAACACCTGCTTTCCACGCCCGCGCAACGAGTCGGCCTGATTGGCACCGTGAATTATGACCTCGGCGCCCGCGTGGTGCCCTCGTACCGCACGACGCCGGAGTCGCTCGAGTTGTTCGGGATGCTGGCGCAGATGCGCGACGCCGGCTGCCGGCAGGCGGCGATGGAAGTGAGCTCCCACGGCATCGACCAGCAGCGCATCCTCGGCATGCAGTTTGGCGTGGCGGTGTTCACCAATCTCACGCGCGACCACCTCGACTATCACAAGACGATGGAGTCGTATTTCGAGGTGAAGACGCGCTTCTTTACCGGAGTCTCCGGTTCGGCGCCCAAGGCGGCGGCGATCAATCTCGACGATGCCTACGGGCGGCAGCTCGTGGCGTTGACCCCGAAGCACGTCAGGGTGATCACGTTTGGCGAGTCGCCCGATGCGACGATCCGGGCGGAAAATGTCCGGTTGAATTTCAAAGGCACGGCGCTGCGCCTGGTCTGGCCGGAAGGCGCGATGGAAATCGAAAGCCCGTTCATCGGCCGGTACAATGTGAGCAATCTGCTCGCGGCGTTCGCGGCCTGTTACGCACTCGGACGTGACCCGCAGGTCATCGCCGCGCGGTTGAAAAGTTTTGGCGGCGTCCCCGGCCGCATGGAACGCATCGAGGAAGGCCAGCCTTACAACGTACTCGTTGATTACGCGCATACCGATGACGCGCTCCGCAATGCCCTGGGCATGTTGCGCGCGATCACGCCCGGCCGCCTGTTTGTGGTGTTTGGCTGCGGCGGTAATCGCGACCGCACGAAGCGTCCGTTGATGACTGGCGCGGTGCAGGAGTTCGCCGATGGTGCGTGGGCCACCGCGGATAATCCCCGGGGCGAGACGCTCGCCCAGATTTTTGCCGACATGAAAACCGGCGTGGTTGCGCCCGACAGGATCACGTTTGTCGAGGACCGTCGTCGCGCCATCAGCCTGGCGCTCGACGCGGCGAAGGAAGGCGATTGCCTGCTCATCGCGGGCAAGGGCCACGAAACTTACCAGGAATTTGCCGATACGGTGGTGCCATTCGACGACCGCCAGGTCGTGCGTGAGCTCATCGGCATCAAAAAAATCAAGACGGTCTGAAATCCGGATCATGCCCCTCTTCGCCGCAGACAAAATGGCCTCCTGGACCGGTGGCCGCTGGACCCGTATTCCGGGCGGCAGTCTTGCCGGCTTCACGCAGGATACACGACAGCTCGCGGCCGGGCAGGTTTTTGTCGCGCTGAAAACCGACCGGCGCGACGGTCACGATTTTTTGGAGGAAGCGCGGAGCCGGGGAGCGGCTGCGGCCATCGTGGGCCGTGAAGTCACCGCCTCGTCGCTGCCCCAACTGGTGGTGGCCGATCCGCTCGCCGCCTTTCAGCGCATCGCCCGCGAGCATCGCCGGGAGTTTCACGGTACTGTGGTGGGAGTGACCGGCAGCGTCGGCAAAACCTCGACCAAGGATCTGCTGGCGCTTTTGCTGGGCGGGGAACCGGGAGTACTTTCGACCGCGGGGAATTTGAATAATCACCTCGGCGTTCCGCTGACGCTGACGAAGCTCGACGCGACGGTTCATCGTTTCGGAGTGATCGAAGCGGGCATCAGCGAGCCGGGCGAAATGGCGTCGCTGGCGGAGATGATCGAGCCCGATCACGCGATTGTGACCCTGGTCGCGCCGGCGCATCTTGAAAAACTTCGTTCCGTGGAGGGAGTGGCCTGGGAAAAGTCCGTGCTCCCGGCGTCGGTGCGCGCGGGTGGCTGGCAGGTGTTTCCGGCGTCGTGCCTCGCGTTTGAAGCGTTTCAAATCCTGAAAAACCCGCTGGTGCTCGTGCCGGAAAACGAAGGCATGACGAAAGTCGCGGGGCGCAGCGTGAAGTTTAATGTTTTCCACCGGCCGGATCGCACCGAGCTGACACTCGAGGGCAGGCGCCGGTTCATTTTGCGCCGGGTCTCCAGCGGAATGGCGCAGAATGCCGCGCTGGCGCTGACGCTGGCGGCGGAGCTCGGGGTGACTGACGCTCTCCTGCAAACGCGAATCGATGCCTGGCAGCCCTCGAAATGGCGCGGCGAACTCCGCCAGGTCGGCGCTGCGACGGTGTATTGTGACTTCTACAATGCGAATCCCGCGTCGATGACCGATGCGATCGACGCCTTCAACCGGGCCGTGCCGGCCGATCAGCCGCGGATTTACGTGCTCGGTTCCATGGAAGAGCTCGGGACTTTGGCCGCGGAATATCACCAGCAACTGGGCCGCACCATGCACCTGCGCCGGGGCGACTTTATTTTCATGATTGGCAACCAGGCGGATGCGCTGCGCGAAGGATTGCTCGAGAACGGCAATGATCCCGCGCAGCTCGCGGTCATCACGGATCTCGGAGCGGTGCGGGATCGCCTGAACGGATTTAAAGGTGCGGTGTTCCTGAAAGGCAGCCGTCGCTACCAGCTGGAAACCATTCTCGAGGCCTCACCGGCTCACGCGCACTGAACCGCGGCCAGATTTTACCCCAACCCAAAAATCGATGCATACCCTCACCAATAAATCGGGCTTTCTTCAATTCTTCCGCGCGGCCGACGCCGGAGTCGCCAGCGAGACGGACGTCTCCCGGACCTGGCCCGCGCCCGCGAAGAAAACCGAGACGCTGGCGCTGAAGAAGCCTTCGCTCCTGGCCGCGGACGCGTTCACGTGGGGGGCAAGCGCCGTGGCTTTGAGCAATCCGCCGTTTTCCGCGCCGGTGCGGGAGGACGCCTTTGAGCTACCTCGTCCGGCCGTGGTGCCCGGTGCCTCCGCCGCGTGGGCTCCGCCCCAGCGCAAATCCGCCGCGGCCGTGTTGGGTGGGGGCGGCGGCGCGGGTTCGGAAGTTGAATTTTCCCGTCCGCCCCGGTTCACGGAAAAACTTTCGATGCGGCACGGGCAGTTCTGTCGTTCATGCTAAGTTATCTTTCAGAGTATGCCCATCTTTTCGGCCCGCTGCGTTTGCTGCGGTCGATTCCCGTGCGCACGGTCGGCGCGGCGACGACGGCGCTGATCATCGGGTTCATCATCGGACCCTGGTTGATCCGGCGTTTTCGCGAGCTGAAATTCGGCCACGGCTACATCGACGAACGCACGGGGTCGCTGGGTGCGACATACTTTGACAAGAAGCACACGCCCACGATGGGCGGACTGATTATTTTCATTTCCGTTTTTGTCAGCGCGATCCTGTGGGCGGAACCGAACGTGTGGGTGATGGTGGCGCTTTTCGTCTATGCGTCGCTGACGGTTCCCGGCTGGCGCGACGATTACCTGAAGGTCGTGCACAAGAACAAGGACGGCATCAAGTCCTGGGAAAAGATTGCGTGGCAGTCGGGCACCACGCTCATTGCGCTCGGGGTTTTGCTCTGGCATCCGCTCAGCAGCGCCAAAATCCACGAATTCTGGGTGCCATTTTTCAAGACGGCGGTGATTCACAACATGCCTTGGTGGCTGCTGCTGGTGTTGATTTATTTCTGGATCGTCGGTTTCAGCAACGCGATCAATCTCACCGACGGTCTCGACGGCCTGGCGGTCGGGTGCACGATCACGGTGACCCTCGTGATTGGCATCATGGCCTACCTGGCCGACCACGTGGTGCTCTCGGAATATTTGCTGCTCAGTCACGTGCCGGGCACGGGTGAACTCACCGTGATCTGCGGTTCATTGATCGGAGCGTGCATGGCGTTTCTCTGGTACAACTCACATCCGGCGGAAGTGTTCATGGGCGACACCGGTTCACTCGCGCTGGGCGGTCTCATCGGTGTCATGGCGTTCATGATCCACCAACCGATCACGCTGATCATCATCGGCGGCGTGTTTGTGGTGGAGGCGTTGTCGGTGATTTTCCAGGTGAGCTGGTTCAAGTACACGCGGCGGAGCACCGGCACCGGCCAGCGGCTTTTCCTCATGGCGCCGATCCATCATCATTTCCAAAAAAAAGGCTGGCCGGAGACGAAAGTGGTTCTGCGTTTCTGGGTGCTTTCGCTGGGCTGTGCACTGGCAGGACTGGCTACGCTGAAGCTTCGCTAAATATCAAAGGTCCAAAATTCCAAATCTCAAACTGCCGTGCGGAAATCGAATACTTTCTGTCCTTCTGAGCATCGCGAAGAATCCATGCGTGCGCAGGTGATAGCATGGTCGAATCCATGGATTCTGCACTTCGTTCAGAATGACCGGTCGGGATTAAAATTTCTTTGGTTCAAGTGCTCTGTTTTGGCCTTTGGACGTTTGGCTTTTGGACTTTTCCCCTTTGCAGCCCGCATATGCAGTTAATCCACATTTTTAAGATGCCCATCGATTTCAGTTTCGAACATACCCCCAATTTTCGCGAACTCACCCACACCGGACTGTTGCTGTTGCGCCGTCCGATCGTGCGTTCGCTCGCCAAGGTGCGCCGCCTGCGCAAGGGCGAAACCGTCGCCGATGTGGTGACGCCGCGACCGGACAAATCTTTCGTAGGAGCCCGCTGACAGGTTCTTTATACCAACAATCGGAACCTTACCTTATTACTGTCAGCGGGCTGCTACTCCCTTTTGATGCTTCCTTCACCGCCAGACGAAATTGCCGTGCTGCTCCAGCGACCGGTCGCCGTTTTTGGCGGCGGCGTGAGCGGGCAGGGCGTGCTCGCGTTGCTGGCGGGGATCGGCGGGGTGGGACGGCTTTACGACGCCAAGTCGCCGGACGGTGAAAATCAATTCACCGGGCGCCACGCCAAAAACCACGGTTTGGTGGTGTTCAGTCCCGGCTTTCCCGTCGAGCACCTGTGGCTGGCGACCGCGCGGGAGGCGGGTTGTGTGTGCCTGGGCGAGCTCGATTTTGCGTCGCTTTTCTGGCGTGGCGAGTTGATCGCCATCACAGGAACGAATGGAAAAACCACCCTGACGGAATTCCTCACCCACGCGCTGATCATCGCCGGGCGGCCGGCACATACGACCGGTAACGTCGGTTATTCCTTCAGTCGCTTCGTGGTCGAGCAGACCGGCCGGGTGCCGACGGCCATCTGTGAGGTCAGTTCGTTCCAGGCGGAAACCCTGCAACATTTCCGGCCCGCCACGACCTTCTGGACGAATTTCGCGGAGGATCACCTCGAGCGGCACCCGGGAATGAAGAGCTATTTTGCGGCAAAGTGGCGTTTGCTGGAGCGTACTCCGCCGACTTCGGTGTTTGTCGGATCTTCTGTCCAAAAGTACGCGGTGGAACTCGGTTTTACGCTTCCGGCCGGCGCGGTTGCTGTCGCGTCCGAGGTCCGGGAACCGAATGCCCGACTCGCCGGCACGGTTTTCGCCCAGTACCCCCAGTTGGAGAACTTTCTTCTGGCGGAGGCTTGGTGGAGGAAGGCCGGCTTGCCCGAGGAAAAGCTCTATTTTGCGGCCAAAACCTTCCGCTTGGGACAGCACCGGCTCGCCAAAGTGGGTTCCCGGCGCGGGGTCACGTTCTGGAACGACTCCAAGGCGACCAATTTCCATGCGGTGGAGGCGGCGCTCAGCACGTTTTCAGCTCCCGTCTTGTGGATCGGGGGCGGAAAAGCCAAAGGCGGCGATCTCGCGGCCTTCGTGGATCGCATCTTCGGAAAAATCCGCCACGCCTTCGTGATTGGCGAAACGCAGCCGGCGCTGACGGGTCTGTTAAGGAGTCACCAGTTACCGGTGACCGCCAGCGGCAGCCTGGACGAGGCGGTTCGTGCCGCCTTTGCCCAGGCGACTACCGGCGACCACATTTTGCTCAGTCCCGGTTTCGCGAGCTTCGACATGTTTCGCGGTTACGACGACCGCGGAACCCAGTTCGAAAGCATTGTGGAAAACCTGTGAATAACTCTCATTTTTAGATAGCAAATCACCAACCCTCACTCTCATATTCCCGCCATGAAACTCCTTCAGATCTGCGGACTCGTTGTCGCCGTACATGTGCTCGCGATCATCCTGCTTTTTGCCACTCCCGGCTGCCAGTCCGGCCCGCGCACGGTCCCGACGCCTGACGCCACGTTGCCAACCGATTCCGCCCCGGCGCCCGCACCGGTCACTTTCAACGCCAACGTTGCGCCGCAACCAGTCGACCTCGCGGCGCCGTCCGCCAATTCCTCCGGTCACAATGTGCCGACACGTCCGGGCTCGCCCAACGCGGCCGCAGTGACTCCAGGCCATGCGGAGGAAGTGGCTCCGGTTTCGACTTACACCATCGGCAAGGGCGACAGCCTGTGGAGCGTCGCGAAAAAGAATCACCTGAGCGTTTCCGAACTCG